>CAZCMK010000001.1:0-22142 GCA_964499775.1 uncultured Dehalococcoidales bacterium
GAGTCCGCCTATGGCGGATGAAGGGATACAGGGGATAGGTAATAACAAACAACCAAATGCAAACAGAAGGTACTATTCGGTTTCGGTTGCAAACAGAACCTTTAAGTGCGATTTTTGCTTGGCAGCCATACCGGGAGTATAACCTTTGAATATTACGATTATAACCCTGTTAGAATACTACATTTTCAGGCTGATTTTTCAGAAGAGCTGCTGATGAAAGAGCCTATATTCAGAGTATTATTACTCCACTTTTTCCGATAAGGCTACTCCGGTTCGACCCTTCTTAATTTAGCCTTTACGCGGGCGATCAGTTCACGTATATGAAAAGGCTTTCTCAAGAAGTCATCCGCACCGACAGCAAGCGCATCGCGTACCGTAGTCACTTCACCCAATGCGGAAAGCATAATCACGGGCACGTCCGAGCGCTGACGTATAATATCGAGCACCTGAAAACCGTCGAGTCCGGGCATTTTGATATCCAGAATAACCAGGTCCGGCTTGAAATCTTCTATTAACGTAAGCGCCATAACGCCATCAGAGGCGGCAAGGACATTATAGCCTTCTATCTCGAGAGAACGTTTGACTACATTCCGCAAAGCCTGTTCATCGTCGACTACCATTATATTTTTCTCCTGCTGCTTATCCACGTAATTCAATTCCTCGCTGTAATTTAAGCCAGCCAGTCTTCTTTCACTCACATATACCTCCCTGCATAAGGTATATACCGGTTTTCAGGATAACAGCCGTATCATGAAGTATCATGTACTTTTTACTGTTATTCTCCGGATAACGCCTTTTCATTTACTCTATGACCTGATTATGCAGAATGAACACGAAACGAAGACTTAAAAAATGCGGAAAATTTCTAAACATTTACTAAACGTTTGGGTTAACGAGGGGGCAGCGGGTGTTCTTTTTTTATGTGGTTTGTAAATGGGGGTATATGGAGTTTACAGTTATCATCCAACTCAAAAAGATACCGATTTTACTATGTTTTCTTAAACAAGTTCTTCAACCAGGATAACGCCGCATTCCCGAGCCAGACGATACCTCCGCCAAAGCCTATCCACCAGACAGCCAGGGCTAAAATCGCTACCGCCAATACCACCATCAGGGTCAGCAGTACTCTCCGCGCCCATTTATACGTTCCCTCTCCCAGGAACTGCGGGTCTTCCCACTTACATAGCTCGGGACCGTAAGCACGCGAAATTATGTATTCCAGAATGTTTCTGTCATTCCAGTAATCACTGTGGGCTTTACCCGGTATACGCCACAATTTATTACTGTGCCTGTTAACAGCCTGCGGGAACACTTTCTTACCCAGCCTCTCCGAAACCGGGTCCCAGGCATGATAGAAATTTACCCAGAAGTTCTGCGTCCGTCTATCACCAAGAACCTGTTTTACATTAGGAGACCAGCCCCGTAAAAGGTCTGGAAACAGCCGGTTAAGGTTATGCAGGGGCGAGCCGAGGGTGTAAAAGCGGTGTAAACCTTTTCTGACCTTTTCGATATTCCGGCGCTGCTGGAGGTCTTCCTCAGTTTCACGCCCGCGGTTGCGCCGCGTATCCAGGGACTTAGTTTTTTCTTCTATCCTGCTCAAAATATCGCTGACGACGTTATAGCTGATGACAGAACCGAGGGAATGGGAAATCCAGGTAACGTAATCGAAAACCTGAGACTCACCGCTTATGTTAAGCAACCGGTCTTTGGAAAGGTTTTTAAAGTCCCAGTCCAGTCCGAGCAGTTTAAGGAACTGCTCACCGACCCGCCGGTCGATACGCTGGACAATGGCCCCCTCGATACTTCCCTCAGGGCTGCAATAAATACGTACATCACCCAGTACTTCCGCGACCATTTTGGGGCTGGTTACCGACATTACCAGGAGCGCCGTGATTGTCAGAGGTGCCATTCCAATCACCCCCATACCGGTGGCAAAGCCGAACTCCCTGAAAGTTTCCGGTGAAATGAGGCGGAGGTTCTGTCCAATGAACCACCAGGCGGTGCGAAAAGTACCCATGGAACGGCGTTTCCACAGCCTGGCATATAAATCTTTATCCTCGTCGGTTAAAACCTGCCAGACTTCCTTAAAGGTGTCTTCGATACTGGCGTAATTCGCCCAGTAGCCTTCATAGATGTAGGGGGAAGGCAACATTTCCTGGCTGTCTTCCGCCGCTTCCCCAGGCGTGCCACTTACTTCTGTCTTTCCTGCTCCTCTGCGTCCTATGCTGCCTATTTCATAAAGAGCGTCTTCCAATCCCAGACGAAGTCCCACTGCGGTATCATGGTAAGAGTGAGTACCGATGCCATGGACGACGAAGAGCGCTGTTTTACGGGCTCTATGCTGAGGGGGTAAATCCTGGAAGCGCCAGGGAGTGTGGAGAGGTTCATAAACCCTGGGCCTTGGCTGCTTTTGCTGCTGCGACATTGCCCACCTCCCGTTTAAAAATGTAAGTTATATAATATCACTTTATAAAATATAACGCTATACAAATGGAATCATCGTAAATTGACATCCCCAGGCAGCTCACAATATACTTCAGGCAATCGTGCCAATACCGCGGAGTAATGAAAACCCCCGATGACGGATGATACTCAATCAAAATACAGATGGTATATGCTGGCGCTTCTGGCGTTTACCGGCACCTTTGTAACAGCTATTCCCTTTTCATGCATGCCGGCACTCTTTAAAGAGATATCGGACGACCTGGGTCTGAGCCTGGTACAGATAGGTGCCGTCTGGGGTATGGGCAACCTTGCCGGTATTTTTGTCAGCCTGATAGGCGGGATAATAGGAGACCGTTTCAGCGTAAAGTGGATTCTCAGCATATCCTGTATTCTGGCAGGAGTAACCGGCGCACTGAGAGGTCTGTCAGGCGACTTCACCGCTCTTGCCGCCTTCATGTTCGCCAACGGCATAATAAGGTTAATCATTCCCATCAGCATCACCAAGTCAGTCGGTCTCTGGTTCAAGGGTAAAAACCTGGGTACGGCGATTGGTATATCGGCGATGGGTATGGGGCTCGGACTCATGCTCGGTCCGCTAATCAGCGCCACGTACCTTTCGCCTTTACTCGGCGGCTGGAGGAACGTACTGTTCCTTTACGGAGGCATCGCCGCCTTTATAGGCGTACTCTGGATTATTCTCGGAAGAGAGCCCCGCCAGGCCAGTTCGACCGAAAGGTACTCCGGAGTCGTACCGGTACGTCAGGCGCTTTCAAAATTGATACGCATAAAGGCTCTGTGGTTCATCGGTCTGACTCTGATGTTCCGGATGGGCGGTATTATGGGAATGACCGGATACCTGCCGCTCTACCTGCGTGATATGGGATGGGCAACAGCCAGCGCCGACGGTACTCTCTCCACTTTTTATGGAGTCAGTACGCTGTGCGTAGTCCTGCTGTCTTCTTTATCGGATAGAATCGGCTCCAGAAAGCTGATTCTCTTCGCGGGAGTGGTGATAACAATTATATGTTTCGGTCTGCTTCCGCTGGTCGACGGAGCCGTTATATGGGTTCTGATGGTGTTGTCCGGAGCTTTCATGGACGGGTTTATGGCAATCACAACCACGATATTACTCGAGACCGAGGGGGTCGGTCCGGCGTATTCCGGCACCGCGCTGGGGATTATTTTCACCATAGCGCATGTCGGCAGCGTTTCTTCTCCTCCAATCGGCAACAGCTTCGCCAGCTTCGATCCAGGGCTGCCATTCGTATTCTGGACATGTCTTTCAGTATTATCTCTTTTTACACTGGCTTTTGTAAAAGAGACCGGATGGAGAAAGAAAGCTCCACAATCTACCGATGTTACTGAGTAAAGTACTGGTATTAGTCACCGGGTGAGTTTATAATAGGCACGGCTTATACGGAAAAAACAATGATAAAGGAGGTCCATTATGAGTAATGAGTCAGTAGAAGAGAGGCTGGCTAAACTGGAGAAAGTGGTAGAAGAACAGCAGGGGAAAATCACAGTTCTGGAAGATATAGAAGCAATAAAGCGACTGCAAAAGGCATACAACTATTACGTGGAGCATATGCTGGGTGAGGATATAATCGACTGTTTCTCGGACAGTCCCGACGTTATGCTTAACTGGCTGGAAGGCAAGTGGCTGGGCAAGGAGGGAGTGAAGAAATACTTCGCCCGGGCCGCAAGGGGAGAAAATCCGCCGGGCTTTTCCCACCAGCTTATGCCTACCGCCGGACTGATTACGCTGAATCCGGACGGTAAGACCGCCAAGGGCAGGTGGTATGTTTTCGGCGGTGTTTTCATGCCCAGAGACGGCAAGGTAGAGGGAGGCGCGCTGGTAAGCGGCATATATGAGATGACATATATCAAAGAGGACGGTATCTGGAAAATACTGCAAATATACTGGTTTATTCCTTACAGCGTCAGAATCCAGGAAGGCTGGAACATGCCGGAGTCTCTCGGGGAACGCATGGTAAAAGGCGATATGGAACCCCGTAGAGAGGAACCCGGTCCCGATATTTCTTTCCCCGTGCCGGATATCCCCATAGACCCGGAAGACCTGCGGTATGTCTCCGGATTCATACTTCCCCACCATTTCAGGCACCCAGTTACCGGGAAGGAATCAACGGAAGGGAGACGAAACGCCAGGCTGAAACCGCTGAGTCTGGATTAGTTTATATAACCCCATCCCCCTTAATCCCCCTTCCCCTTAAAAGGGGAAGGGGGAAGGTTTTTTTGATGAGAGGGCTGACGCCCTCTCATACTCTCCTCTTTTGCGAATACGCCTTAAATACCTCTGTATCTCCCTTTCGCAAAGGGAGAGCCGAAAATTCACTCTTTGAAAAAGAGGTGCTAAGAGGGATTTGAAATAAGGCTGGCACCTTCTCATACTCTTACACTCTCGTATAAAAAGAAGCACAACCATGTCACCCTGAGTTCACCATAGGTGAACGAAGGGTCTCATCTCTTGAGATTCTTCAGTCGTCCGCCTGAGGTGGACTATAGCAGGCGGGAGGGTATCATCTCTTGAGATTCTTCAGTCGTCCGCCTGAGGCGGACTCCTTCAGAATGACATTGGGAGCAATGCTCCTTCAAAGGAGAGAGAAATGTTTTCGTTTATCAGAGGGCTGGCGTCCTCTTACATTCTCCCGCGTTTTTATATGAAAAGAGTGATAAATATCTTTCTTTTAACCGGTCATTTTCTTTGAGTACGGTGATATAAACCACATCAGGCCACACCCAAGAAAAAAGACACCCAGACCAGCAAAGAAGATACCCAAAGAACTCAGCGCCTCCATTTCACACCTCCGAAAATACAGTTTTATGAAGATACCATATCCCTGATAAACAGGCAACATAAGGAAAACCATAAAATTACCCGGCCCTGGAAACTTCTCTTGAATTTATGTGAAGGAATGATCGCCCAACGGTTATCTACTTGGCATGATGTAAGATAAGAACGTTCGTTTATATAAAATCCCCTTCACCATAATGGTGAAGGGGATTAATATTACTGATTTTACGGGGATATTTACTCCAGGTAGTCTTTGAGTTTGCGGCTGCGGGAGGGGTGGCGGAGCTTGCGGAGGGCTTTAGCCTCTATCTGGCGGATACGTTCCCGGGTCACATTGAATTCCTGTCCTACTTCTTCAAGCGTCCGGCTGCGTCCGTCCTCAAGTCCAAACCTGAGCCGGAGTACCCTCTGCTCACGCGGAGTAAGGGCGGTCAGCACTTCTTCGATTTGCTCTTTCAGTAGCTGCTTGGAGGCGGCATCTACCGGCGGCAGGGCATCACGGTCTTCGATGAAATCACCCAGATGGCTATCCTCTTCCTCGCCGATGGGGGCTTCAAGAGATACGGGGAGCTGGGCTACCTTGACTATCTCCCTGACCTTCGCCGTGGGGAGGTCCATCCTGGCGCCGATTTCCTTGGCATTCGGCTCTCTCCCGTATTCCTGGGCGAGACGCCGGCTCACCCGTAGCAGTTTATTAATTGTCTCAATCATGTGCACCGGGACGCGGATAGTCCGAGCCTGGTCGGCTATGGCGCGGGTGATAGCCTGACGAATCCACCAGGTGGCGTAGGTGCTGAACTTATAACCCCGGTGGTGGTCGAATTTCTCGACCGCCCTGATTAGTCCTATGTTACCCTCCTGGACAAGGTCGAGGAGGGACATGCCGCGTCCGATATGCTTCTTGGCTACACTGACCACCAGGCGGAGGTTGGCTTCGATCAGGTGCCTTTCCGCCTTTTCGGATTCGAAAGCGATATTATCCAGATGCCCTTTAATCTGTCTTTCATAACCCTGAAGAGTATCTATAAAATCGTTATCCGTCACCAGGCTTTCAACATCGGACATCAGGGTATCGTCTCCGATGGCATCGACGACTACTCTGGGCAGCAAACTGCAATTGAGAGAGAGGTTAATGATATGCTGCTCTGTTTCAGGCATGAATTCACCAATCTTACGAGAAACCGCCTGCACCAGCTGCTGCTCAATCACGCCCTCGATACCATCTTTCAATACGGGGTCGCCGATATTCTCTTTGAATTTGTCCGCAGGAGGAAGGTTGAGCTGTTCACGGAGGGTAGCGATTATATTAACATCACGCCCGATTTCCCTAATCATGGTAAGGACTATTTCAACTACAGTGGGCGATTTACCGTATTTCGAGGTGTGCTCCTGCTTGATTTCCTTAATGCGTTTGGCGGCCTCTATTTTTTCAGCCAGAACTCTTTCATCCTTGGCAGTAAGAAGCTGGACCTTCCCGATTTCATGAAGGTAAAGTCGTACCGGGTCATCCGCTACCTCCTGCTCATCGACCGCTTCAAGCGCTACATCGATGTCAAGGCCTTTAGCTGGCTGAATGTCACCATTTATACCTTTAGCCGAAAACGACTCTTCATTAGATTCATTGTCAGACGAGTATTTATTGGAGTTTTCATAATTTTCCAAGGTCATTTTTATCTCCTTTTCCGGCACCTCTTCTGGCTTTTTCATTAAAGACCGCCCGCAGACTGTCACTTACCTGAATGTCCTGTTCTCCGGGGAGCTCCGTGGCATTTCTCTCCACCTCTCCCTTCCTCGCCAGACCTCTGAGGTGGTCCTCCTTCAAACGGAGTACATATCTATTATACCTTTCATTTATTTCGGTTGCCAGTACATTCTTGCCGAGGATGTTTTCCAGGTGTTCAAGGAGAGCAGAATCAAGACTCTCCTTCAGGGACTCGACGTCCTCAGCCTGCTGCCAGGCGATAAATATCTCACGGTTTTCGCTGTTTTCAAAATACTCCGGTGAGATATCGGCTTCCACCTTCTTTAGTTCAGGGTGCTGCAATAGCAGGGCGAGGAACTGCTCTTCTACGGGACGGGATAAAAGAGGCTGCACAGCCCGGGTCAGGCTTTCCGTTTTACGCTCTCTGAGCTTCGGAGCCGTTCTCATTCTACCCAGTGTCGCTTCGATAGTGCGTTCATCTACCCCTATATGGTTCGCAAGTTTCTGCATGTAGTGTGCGCGAATTACCGGGTTCTGTTTCGCCAGTATCACAGGCCCGAGTCTTTCCACCGCGAGCTGCTTGTCACTGGATTTCGTCAGGTCCAAGGTAGCGGTGACTACACTAAAGATGTAATCTACTACCGGTAAAGCTTCATCGAGGAATTTTTGCCACTTTGCGGTGTCTTCTTTGATAACGTTATCGGGGTCGAGACCTTCCGGCAGGACGACTACCTTCAACTCTATATCCAGGCTGTTCTCGTAGTCTACGCACCTGAGCATAGCTTCCTCGCCGGCGGTATCCGCATCCAGAGCGAGGATGATATTCCGGGTCATCTTTTTCAGGTCGCTTACCTGTCTTTCGGTAACCGCTGTCCCCATGGAGGCGACGACGTTTTTTATACCGTTCTGGTGGGCGGTAATAACGTCCATATAGCCCTCCACCATGACCGCCTGGTCCTCCTGTCTTATCGCCTGGGAGGCAAGGTTAATACCGTAAAGGGTACCGCTTTTATCGAAGACCGGCGATTGCGGAGAGTTTACATACTTGGGCAATGAGTCATCGAGTACCCTTGCCCCGAAACCGGTGATGCGGCCCCTGCTATCACTTATAGAAAATATCAGGCGATTTCTGAAACGGTCGTGCGTCCTGCCGTCTTCAGACTTCACCAGCAGACCGGCTTCGACCAGTTCATCTTCGGTTAAGCCGTTCTCCAGCATATATTCCTTCAGAGCTTCCCAGCTATCCAGGCCGTATCCAAGTCTGAACTCCGAGAGTGTTTCAGGGGTCAGTCCTCTCTCTTTAAGGTAGTTCCTCGCGTTTTCGGCACCGGGAGAATTTACCAGAAGATTGCTGTAATATACAGCCGCCGCTTCATTTATCCGGAAAAGTTTCTCTCTTTCTTCCTTGCCAGTATCCGGTGCGGACCTGGACGGGATTTCAACGCCGGCTCTCTGTGCCAGGATTCGCAGCGCTTCTCCGAAATCGATATTCTCTTTTTTCATGATGAAGGACAATACGTCACCGCCGGTATTGCAGGCGCCGAAACAGTGCCAGCTCTGTCTCTCCGGGTATACGTAGAAAGAGGGGTTTTTTTCGCTGTGGAACGGGCACAGTGCGGAGAGGTTTCTGCCGGACTTTTTCAGTGTGGCGTACTGGCTGATAACCTCTACAATATCGGTTTTCTGTTTTATTTCGTCGATAAC
Organism: uncultured Dehalococcoidales bacterium; assembly: GCA_964499775.1. Taxonomy (GTDB): domain Bacteria; phylum Chloroflexota; class Dehalococcoidia; order Dehalococcoidales; family UBA2162; genus MGML01. The sequence continues at coordinate 8,664 of CAZCMK010000001.1, forward strand.
GCTCATTTTAGTAGTGTTTCTACCTCACCCCCTGTATCCCCCTCTCCTTCAAAGGAGAGGGGGAAGGTTTGTTTATGAGAGGGTTTACGACCTCTCATACTCTCCTGCATTTATGAGGGCTTCGCTTATCTTAAACATACGATGATAACTGATTTCCATTGAAAGATTAACCAGCATCTATTGGTAACTCAATCGTCTAACGATGAAAAGAGTGAGAAAGTAACACAATTCCACATCCTGTCGTAATGGCGCTAGTTTTAGTTTATCACTACCTTCATGTATAAATTTACTTAAAATATGCCTCACTCTTCTAAGAACTACATCCAAATGGTCAACGATTTCTTTATATGATTTTTTAGCTTCTGATGGCACCATTTCAATAACGTAGTCTATTATTTCTTGTTTTAGCACTTTCTCAGGAGACTGCTGCGAGTTATTAATTTTATCTTGAAGCATGTGGTTATATAGCGTATTTCTTACATCTAGCATAGCGTCCTTGTAATCACCACGAATGAGATTTTCCTTAGCGTTATATAGCAGTTTTATCGCTTCATTTAAATCCTTTTGACCTATGCTTCGAGGTTCTCTTACTGGCATCTCAAATCGTAAAAGTTCGTAGTGTTCTAATTTTTCAATAATATTATTGAATTGTTCACTGGTCATCACGATTCGATCAATTTTCTGTTCGGGAAGGTTATACTTGGCTTTTTCAGACATAATTCTAGGACCCATAAAGGAAATATTATCTGCATCGGCTGACAGACATGGAAAAGCTAATCCTTTAATAAGAACATCAAAGCCAATAAGATCACCTCGATATCGAATATTAAGCATCCTTTCCAATTTTTGAGTATTTATTGGGATACATATTTCTACAATCTCTTCCTTTTTCTTTTCAACAAACATCGGCTTGCTTTTCGTTACTTCTAGCTTACCCTCTTCGTGATATGAACTTGCCCAACTTTTAGATGGAATAGCTAGTAGCTTTACATCATATTCGAGAGAAGGGATATATAAATCTTTATCAATATTGTTTATTGCCACCATTTTGATAAGCAATCTTGGTATTTCGTCCAAAAATTCTTCTACACTAAAATCTTTACATAGAAATTCTATTTCTCCAGCCATTTTAATCACCTCCCTCCTTTATTTAGCTAGTCCCTCCGCCAGTCTTGTAGCATACTGGTCGGTCATGCCGGCGATGTAGTCTACCACCCTGCATTCCACTTCATCACTGTACACTGAGTATTCAGGGGGCAGTTTATCCTCATTGTCATTGAAGTACCGGTACAGAAGGCGGATTATCTCCCTGGCTTTTGCCGTTTCCTGCCAGGCGGCAATAAGATTATAAACCCTCTCCGTGAGAAAATCACGCAAAATATTGCTGGCTTCCGTGACGCGAGAACCCATGGTTATGGACGGGTTTTCTACTCCGGCATCCCTTACCGGCCACGACTGTTCGATTATATCACCGACCATGGTATTGATACGCACCCTGCGGGCATTTCCCAGAATACGGACAGCGGATTCAGGTAAATCATCCCCGCTGATAATGCCAGCCCTTATAGCATCGTCGATGTCGTGGTTGATATAGGCAACCATATCGGCAATCCGGCACACCTCGCCTTCAAGCGAACCTACCTCTCCCCAGTCCTCCAGCACTCTCGCCGTGGACTTGGAGTGGTTCACGATGCCGTCACGCACTTCCCAGTTGAGGTTCAAGCCTTTGCCATCATTCTCCAGAAGGTCCACCACCCGCAGGCTCTGCTCGTTATGCCTGAAACCCTCATGATACAGCTCGTCCAGCACCTCCTCGCCTATGTGCCCGAAAGGGGTATGTCCGAGGTCGTGTCCCAGAGCTATCGCTTCCGTAAGGTCTTCGTTGAGGTTGAGCGCTCTGGAAATGGTGCGGGCTATCTGGGAAACCTCCAGGGTGTGGGTGAGGCGCGTCACGTAGTGGTCGCCCTGAGGAGCGATGAATACCTGAGTCTTGTGCTTGAGTCTGCGGAAAGCCTTGGAATGAATAATGCGGTCTCTATCCCGTTGAAAGGCAGTGCGTATCGGGTCGGGCTCTTCGTATCTCAGTCTACCCCGTGACAGCCTGCTTTTAACGGCGTGAGGAGAAAGGCTTTCCTCTCTATCCTCAATCATTCCGCGTATGTTTAACCGTTCAATCACTTGATGCCCAGTTTTGCTTCGACTGCGGCAATTATTTCTCTCGTACGGTCAATCATATCAGGGCTTACCGAAACGGAGGTAATGCCCCATTCGACAAGTTTCTCGGTAAGCTCCGGGAAAACCGACGGGGCCTGGCCGCAGATGGACGAGGTAACTCCCATGCCCCCGGCCGTTTTAATGACTTTTTCCAGAGATAACATCACCGCTTCATCACGCTCATCAAAGGTATCGGCAAGCTTGGCGCTATCGCGGTCAACACCGAGGGTAAGCTGAGTTAAGTCATTTGAACCAATCGATACCCCATCGATACCAACTTCCAGGAATTTTTCAAGCAGAATGACATTGGACGGTATTTCTACCATCATCCATATCTTAAAGTCTTTGGAGCGTTTAAGCCCCTCTTCATTCATTATTTTAACGGTCTGAGCCAGCTCATTCACAGTACGTACGAAAGGAATCATAACCCAGAGATTATCGTACTTTTCCCTCACCTTCTTTATAGCAGCCAGCTCCAGTTTAAAGGTTTCAATATCGGTAATGTACCTCGAAGCTCCCCTGTAACCCAGCATGGGGTTCTCCTCGGCTTCCTCGTATTCTTCTCCGCCCTTAAGCGCCCGGTACTCATTGGACTTGAAATCGTTGGTGCGGTAGACCACCTGGCGGGGATGGAATGCACCGGCAAAAATGGCCAGCCCTTCGGCAAGCTTGTCCACAAACTCTCCGCCGCGTTTCTGGGCAATCATATAGCTGGGGTGTTCACCAATCTGAGCAATCATAAACTCAGCCCGCAGCAGCCCGATACCATCAACGTCCCGCGAGGCTACCCTGCCGACGATATCCGGCTGCGCCAGATTTACGAGAAGCTTGGTCTTGGTCTTTATCTTTTTCCCGCTCCTGGTCCTGGCTTTCTCGGTAACCTTCACTTTTCCATCGTAAACATTGCCGCTGGAACCGTCCACGGTGATAAACTGCCCGTCTTTCAGGCTTGCCATAGCCTTCCCGGTGCCGACAACACAGGGTATGCCGATTTCCCTGCTGACGATGGCGGCATGAGCCGTCCTGCCGCCGCGGTCGGTAACGATAGCCACAGCGCGTTTCATCGCCGGTACGAAGTCGGGAGTAGTCATTTCCGCTACCAGAACGTCGCCTTCAAGCACCCTGTCTATCTGGGACGGGTCGTATACAAGCTTGACCGGGCCGTAGGCAATGCCGGGACTTGCCGGCGCTCCGGACAGGAGAACAGGCGCGGTAATTTTACGGGCAACTTCAGCCTCTTCACGTATCGTGGTTACCGGACGGGTCTGCACTATATATATTTTCCCATCCTCCTTTGCCCACTCGATATCCTGAGGAAACTGGTAATGGTCTTCGAGGTGTTTACCAATCTCGGCAAGTAACAATATATCAGCATCGGTTATCTTTTGCCGCGCCTGCTCTTCCGGAGTAAGGTCGACCTTGATATTGTCTTCTTTTCCGACCATGCCCTCTTTCTTTATCAGCTTCCATTCCTGCCGTTTGATTTCCCTTTCCAGTATCGTCATATCGGCTTTACTTACCGTGTAATGGTCGGGAGTAACATCACCGGAGACAATCATCTCGCCCAGTCCGAGTACAGCCTCGATGGTAATCACATCCCTGTCGCTGGTATTGGGCTCGATGGTAAACATGACCCCCGACGCCTCGGACTGAACCATGTGCTGCACCGGAACGGCGATGCCGACCTTAAAATGTTCAAATCCCTGTTCCTGCCGGTAGAAGATAGCCCGTGCGCCGAAAAGCGACGCCCAGCATTTCTGCACAGCATCAAGCACTTCCTTTTCGCCATGTACGTTCAAGAAGGTAGCCTGTTGTCCGGCAAAAGAAGCTTCCGGAAGGTCCTCCGCCGTGGCGGAAGACCGCACCGCAACCAGTCCACCACCCATCTCGGCGTACGCCCGTACGATTTCTACGGCTATCTCAGGAGGCATATCCGCCGCTTCTATCACTTCCTGGACTCTGGCGGCAACTTCCTGAAGCTGTTTGCTATCATGCACATCCAGCGGTTCGAGGAGGGTTCTGATTTTACCTGTAATTTTCGCTCTCTGAAGGAAATGGAAATATGCAGTGGCAGTGACAATAAATCCCTGGGGCACGGGGATACCGGTATTAGTCATTTCACCCAGGTTAGCCCCTTTACCACCGACAAGCGGAATATCATTTCTGGTTACATCTCTGAACCAGACGACGGCTTTCTGGCCCTGCTGCATAAAAATGCCTCCATAATTTTATACTGGAAAAATTAACGGGATAATTATACCACAAAAGGAGACATGCAACTATCATAATTTTCAGGGGTTTTGACCCGTTTTGGTTGGTTTTATCACTGCGATTCCACCCGGGGTCGGACGAAGCAATCTCTATAAATCTTCGAGATTGCCACGTCATCCCGATGCAATCGTCCGCCTGAGGCGGACTCGCAATGACGGTTGAATCAGCCAGATGCAAACAGAACATCCCTATCGTTAACTTGACGTATGAGACCGTATACCCATATAATTCATGCAAGTATTTGAAAGGAGAAAGCGTATGGTAGGGATTGTATCGTACGGAGCGTACGTGCCATTACGAAGGTTGGGCAAGGGAACTCAAGGATGGCGTTCACCAAACGAAAAAGCAGTTGCCTATTATGATGAAGACAGCATGACGATGGCTGTGGCGGCGGCGATTGATTGTTTGGGTGATATGGACCGCGAGACTGTCGACGGCCTTTATTTTGCCTCGACAACCGGACCCTACAAAGAGAAGCTATCAGCAACAACAGCAGCCTGCGCCGTAGACCTTCGCCGGGATATCCTGACCGCGGACTGTGTCGATTCTTTAAGGGCAGGAACAGGAGCCCTGAGAATGGCCGCTGATACGGTGAAAGCAGGTTCCGCCAAGAAGCTCATGGTAACGGCTTCGGATTGCCGCCTGGCAGCCCCCGGGAGCAACCTGGACCAGATTTTCGGAGACGGAGCCGCAGCCTTGCTAATCGGGGATTCTGACGTTATTGCGTCACTGGAAGCAAGCTATTCGGTATCGAACGAACTCTTCGATTTCTGGCGTGTAGATACCGGCAAATTCGTGCGCACCTGGGAAGACAGGTGGGTACAGGAGGAAGGATACCTGAAGGTCATACCGCAGGTAGTAGGAGAATTTTACAAGAAATACAATCTGTCACCAAAAGATATCACCAAGGTTGCCCTGTACGGCAACAATCAGAGAAGACACGGTCAGACGGTTAAGAAACTGGGGCTCGAACCCGAACAGGTTCAGGAACCCTTCTTTACCACCATGGGTAACACAGGGACAGCTTACGCCTTAATGCAGCTCGTAGCTGCCCTTGAGGATGCGAAGCCCGGTGATAAAATCCTATGCGTCGGCTACGGCGACGGGGCGGACGTACTACTATTCCAGGTAACGGATGCGATAACCAATTATACTCCAAGACGGGGAATGAAGACTCACCTGGCTGCCAAGACGATATTCCCCAGCTACCAGCAGTATTTCGGTTTTCATCATGAAGGCAGAGACCCGGATGCCGGCGGAGGGCCATCCGCATCCGCTCTAGCCAGGGAAGTCCCGGACATATACCCCCTCCGCGGTACCAAATGCAGGAAATGCGGTACCGTCCAGTACCCACCGCAGAGGGTATGCACCAACTGCCATACCAAAGATGAAATGGATTCTTTCAGGCTCTCCGATAAAAGAGCCAAGATATTTACCCGCGTACTGGATTACGCAGCCCCTGTTCCCGGTTATGAAATGCCAGCGGTCGACCTGCTTATCGACTGGGAATGCGGCGGGCGAGCTAATTTCTCCTTAACCGATAAGAAACCCAACTTAGAGGACATTCCGATGGGGATGGAGGTAGAGATGACATTCAGAAAGCTCCTTGCCGGCGGGGGCATCCACCACTACTGGTGGAAGGCTATGCCGATAAGAGAAAGCTGGCAAGAGAAGGAGGATAATTAAATGGCGGTAGGCACTATTAAGGACCAAACAGCCGTAGTCGGGATGGGCTGCGTTAAGTTCGGAGAAAACTGGGAACAAAGCGCCAGCGACATGATGATAGACGCCGCTTACGAGGCTTACGAAGACGCCGGCATAGAGCCGAAGGACATCGAGGCGGTGTGGTTCGGCTCTACCCAGATAGCCCTGGGTGAACCTTTAGCCTATAATCTCAAACTTGATTATAAACCGGTGACCAGGATAGAAAACCTGTGCGCAACGGCTACGGACGCTTTCAGAAACGCCTGTTTCGCCGTGGCGGCAGGGATGTACGACGTTGTCATGGCACTCGGGTGCGAGAAACTGAAGGACACGGGACACGGCGGTCTCGGCGGTGGAGGCGGAGGAGCACCCGGTACCATGCTGATGGTACCCTCCGGAGGTCCTTTCACGGCCTTCTCCAGGATGGCAAACAGGTACATGGAGCACTATGGCTGGACCTATGAGGAGTTCAAGCCTATTCTGGCTAAGATTGCCGTTAAGAACCACTACAACGGCTCTCTCAATCCCAAGGCACATTTCCAGATGGCTATCACTGAAGAGCAGGCGATAAACGCCCCGATGATGGCCTGGCCTCTCGGCCTTTATGACTGCTGTGGTGTCAGCGACGGCTCCGCCGCAGCTATTATAACCAGAGCCGACATGGCAAAGAGCTTCAGGGACGACTATACCCTGGTCAAGGGAGTAGGTCTTGCTGTCGGGTCAAGACAGGGATGGCTCCAGCAGAGCTATGACATGGTACACATGGAGGAAACAATACGCGCTGCCCAGCAGGCATACGAGCAGGCAGGAATAAAAGACCCGTATAAAGAGATAGACCTGGCGGAAGTACATGACTGCTTCAGCATTACCGAGCTGGTGATAATGGAGGACCTGGGCTTCGCGCCCCGGGGCGGAGCTCCGGAGTACGTAAAAGAAGGCAGGTTCCAGCTCGACGGTGACCTGGCAGTCAACCCGGACGGAGGACTGAAATCGTTCGGCCATCCTATCGGCGCCAGCGGGCTAAGGATGCTCTACGAAATCTATAAGCAGATGCAGGGTAAAGCCGGCCCGCGACAGAGGAAGAATCCTACCCTGGGCCTGACTCACAACTTCGGGCTTAATCCCGGAAGCGGCGTCGGAAGCGTTACCATAATAGGTCAGAGAGACTAGACTTTCCAACTCGCAATCTACGGATAGTCGAAAGCTCCTCACGACGGTATTTCCTCAGTGGGGAGCTTTCCTGATTTCCAGTGGAGGCTGGGGTTATTAAACCACCACTACCAGCATTTTGAAATAAACGCTTGTTTCCGTTTTGATAAACGGGTATAATGAGCGCTAACCGGTAGAAAGGGAGATGGTTTAAATGCCTTCATCTTACGCCTTTTTTCATGATAAGTTCGTCCCCCTGTCAGAAGCGAATCTGAATATAATGACAAACTTCCTGCATTACGGCACCGGCGTCTTTGAAGGTATCAGGGGCAACTGGAACGATGAAAAGAAGCAGAACTATATCTTCTGCCTGAAAGAGCATTACGAGCGACTAATTAGCGGCTGCAAGGTGCTGAGGATTGAGCTGTCTTATACCGTTGACCAGCTTTGCGATGTTACGACCGAACTGGTGAGCAAGTGCGGCTTCCAGGAAGACGTGTATATCCGCCCTCTGGCATACAAGAGCTCGGAGGCTCTGGGCGTCCGTCTCCATAATCTGGAAAGCGACTTTTCCGTGTTCGCTTTCCCCTGGGGACCGTATTTGCCGGATAAAGTGAAGTGTTGCGTTTCTTCATGGCGTTTTCCCAGCGAGGTACCCCGCGCCAAGCTAACCGGACTGTACATCACAAACGCCATGGCAAAGACGGAAGCAGTGGAACACGGCTACGATGAGGCTATCATGCTCACTCCCGACGGATATGTAGCCGAGGGGAGCGGAGAGAATATATTCCTGATGATTGACGGTGAACTGGTGACTCCTGCGGGTTATGACGGTATCCTGATGGGGATTACCCGTAATCTGGTTATGAAGCTGGCAGAGGCGGAACTGGGAATTAAAACAACGGAGAGACATGTCAACCGCGTTGAGCTTTACAGCGCCGCCGAATGCTTTCTTACCGGCACCGCTGCCAATATTACGCCAGTGGCTGAAATAGACGGTCGCAAGATAGGCAGCGGGAATATAGGTGAAATAACCGGAAAGCTCCAGAAAATCTATAACGATATAATACTAGGCAACAATCCGGAATATCTGCATCTGTGTACGCCGGCTTAAATACAATGCTAAAAAGCCAGAATAGTAGCCGATGGTTAACGGGATTATTGCATTAGTTATCGCCTATCTGCTCGGGTCTATTCCTTCAGCCTACATCGTTACCCGGTATAAAACGGGTAAGGACATTCGCAAGCTGGGCGGGGGCAATGTCGGTGCTAATAACGTATACGAACAGATAGGAAAGAAAGCGGCTATCATCGTAGGCGTTTTCGACGTGGCAAAAGGGACAGTGGCGGTACTGTTAGCCCAGCTCATTATATACAGGGGTGTATTTGAGGCTACCAACTGGACCGGTCACGATGATTTATACTGGGTAATGGCGGCAGGGCTGGCGGCTATTATCGGGCATATATGGCCCATATACCTGAAGTTTACCGGTGGCAACGGCATAGCAACCACGCTGGGGGTACTGGCGGTGATTATGACCAGAGAACTGCTGATAGCTCTGGCAGTAACCTTCTTAATCCTGACCGTCACCCGTAATCCCATCCTTTCGGTAAATATCAGCCTTCTTGTTTCGGTCCCGATATCAACCGGCTTTATGAGAGACCCCTGGCAGCCCTACATTGTCTTTACCCTGATACTGATAGCCATACTGATTGCTAACTTCCTGCCCACGGCAAGGGCTGCCATGGCAAAGGCAGAAAGCAGGGAAAAATTCACCGCCGAACTCCTGCGTATAGAAGAAAAAGGAACAGGAAAGAAAAAAAGAAGGAAGTAACCGGCTAATTACCGGCCAGATTGGTTCCCAGCGATTTCAGCAGACAAATAACCTGGCAGCTTTCCTCAAGACTTGTGGTGTAGTTATAAGCTTCTTCGAGAAGCTGACCGGTGGCAAAGCTGCCGTGACCGTGAACCATGACAGCCCTGTGCTCCTGAAGCGACTCTGCTATAATATCCGCCATGCCTCCCGGTTTTACTTCCATATCCCAGCCCAAAACAGGGACCTTACCTATAGCGTCGAAACACTCGGCTGAGTTTGGAGAAATCTCCCTATCGGTTAGAGACAGAGCTACAGCATGAGGGGGATGGGCATGGACAACCGCCAGCGCCTGGGTCATCCGGTAGATAGCCCGGTGGACGGGCAGCTCCGTGGATGCCAGCGGGGTAGAACGGTCGTTTTTATATATGCCCGTTTCTATTAAGTCCTGTTCCTGCAGAGAACCGAGCTGGCAGCCTCGTCGCGTAATTATCAGGTTGTCTCCGAGTCTGATACTCAAGTTACCGGTATGCGAGGAAATAAGTCCTCTTGTAAACAGGTCATGGCCTAAGGTCTGAAACTGGTGTAAAATCATGATTCTCTCTTCTGCATTAACAGTCAACAGGATATCAGATATTTTGGACGGTTGCCAGTTTATACTCACCGAAGAGAAAAATCAAGTGGATTACTTTTTTCCCGTCATTATGAGGCCTCCCGGGACACACTTCTAGGTGGAAGACGAAACAGTAATAAGAGATTTATAGAGATTGCTTCGTCCGCCTGAGGCGGACTCGCAATGACACTATTATCTCACACGCCATTATATGAATGATGTGAAATCGGATTTGGGTTTCGGAACTCGTAATGACAAGAAAAACGAAAAAGAGTAATAACAGGTTACGCCATTTGCCTGATTACGGCGATGACCTTGCCCTGAATCTCGACGTTATCCGGGTCGGTATATATGGGCTGCATCTGGCTGTTTGCCGGCTGGAGTCGTATACGCCCCTGCTGGTGGTAGAATTTTTTCAGGGTGACCTCTTTTTCAGCTTTCAGCCATACGGCGACCATATCGCCATTCTCAGCCACATTTACATGCTGCATCAATACGGTATCACCGTCGTTAATCAGGGCATCCACCATCGAAAGCCCTTTTACCTTGAGAGCGTAGATATCCTTTCTGCCCTGGGTCACGTCTTCGGGTACGTCAAGGGTTTCCGAAGAAGCGGTGGTATCCCAGGTATCGGGGGCGGGTACCGGTATCGGCTCACCGGCGGCAATCTGACCGATAACCGGTATACTGAGGCTGCTGATTCTGGCGGGAGAGCTGGTCACCAGCTCTATTCCGCGCGAGATTCCGGGATGGCGGCGAATATATCCCTCCCGTTCCAGTATGTCGAGGTTGTAGTCCACAACGGATGTCGAACTAATAGCGCAGCCGTTTAGAATATCCCTGACGGTGGGTGGATAGCTCCTCTCCAACCAGAAACGGTTAACAAAATCAATGATTTTTTGCTGTTTCGGTGAGAGCTTCTTCACCTGTTACCTCATATAGTCCCGGTGTTCCGAACATCCGTTCTATGAAAAATTTACCATTAGCCAGACCCTTTGTCAAGTATGGGGACCGGGTCTGGCTAAAAAATCAACTATTCCGCTGCTATGCACAGGCAGGTCAGCTTACTCTGCAGGTGCTTGAGCCGGGGCTGAAGCCTGGGCATCATTTAACTTCTTCATCAAGCGGGACTTACGCCTGGCGGCATTATTGGCGTGGATAACTCCCCTTTCAGCCGCTTTATCCAGCGAACCGATGGCTTCCGTTACCGCCTGCCGGGCTTCCTCCAGTTTGCCGGTGAAGATGAGCTTCTCAGCCTTGGTTATGAGGGTCTTGCATTGACTGCGTATCGGCTGGTTATGTATCTGTTTTCTTGCCGAAACACGCATCTGCTTCTGGGCCGATTTAGTAACTGGCAATATCTACCTCCTGTATTCTATCCGGTAACTTCTCTGTATTATACTACGATATTTATTATAACTGTAAAGGCGAATATATGCTAAATTTCACCGGGTTTGTGTTACACCGGACTGATGGCCGGGCTGTATCGGCGTTACTTCCCCTATTCTTCCGGCGCTTGTTACGCCCCTCACACCCTCGACTCTCACCAGGAGCCGGCTTAACTGCGCCAGGTTCGCCGCTTCGAGGGAAAAGTATATCGATACCGTACCATCCTCATTATCGGTGAGGCTTACCGCGACGATATTTATCTTATCCTCGGCTACGATTGTTGAGATATCACGCATCAGTCCGACTCTGTCCATAGCCTGTACCTGAATTTGAACCGGGTAGAGAGAGTCGGTCTCGCCCCACTCCACGGAAATCAGCCTGTCCTTCTCCTGCTCATTCAATACGTTGTGACAGTCCTGACGGTGGATTGTCACACCCCGGCTGCGGGTGATATAGCCGACGATTTTATCGCCCGGTACGGGGTGGCAGCATTTGGCAAGCTGTGTAAGAAGGTCGTCCACGCCGCGTACCGTAACCGTCGACGTTGCTGGTTTGGCAGGAGCGGTTGTGGTTACTCTGGGCTGCTGCTCCTGGGCGGATAATTTCAGGGCTATCTGATGAGTGGTGATGTCACCGGAACCGATAGCCACATGAAAATCATCAGGGTTTTCATATTTGAACAGCCTGGCAAGTTTTTCTCTATCAGTAAAGGGTATGCCAAGCTGTCTCATCGTTTTTTCCAGAATCTCCCGTCCCCGCTCCATGTTTTCCGTGCGTTCCTGCTTCTTGAACCACTGCCTGATTTTTTCTCTGGCATGGGAAGTATTCACGTAACCGAGAACGGGATTCAACCAGTCGCGGCTGGGGCCTCTTTCTCCTTTGGTTGCCATAATCTCTACCACATCGCCGTTTTTAAGCTGGTAGTTGAAAGGGACAAGCCGGCCGTTTACCTTTGCCCCTATACAGCGGTGACCGAGGTCGGTATGGACCCGGTAGGCGAAATCGAGCGGGGCCGCCCCGTTTGGCAGGTCTTTTATCTCACCTTTCGGCGTATAGACAAAGACCTGGTCGTTAAAAATATCCGTCTTGACCGATTCAAGAAATTCCTCGGCGCCACTGAGTTCGCGGTGCCATTCGACAAGCTGACGCAGCCAGCTTATTCTCTCCTCGAAATTGACGTCCGTTTTATCGCCTTCTTTATAGCGCCAGTGAGAAGCAACGCCGAATTCGGCAATACGGTGCATCTGGTAGGTGCGAATCTGGATTTCGAGGTGGGTGGTACCCTGGCACATTACGGTTGTATGCAGTGACTGGTATCCATTGGGTTTCGGATTGGCGATGAAATCATCAAACTGGTCGGGCATAGGGTGCCACAGATTGTGGATAACGCCCAGAGCGGTATAGCATTCGGGGATGGTGTTGACCAGTACCCTGAGAGCAAGGAGGTCGTGTATGTCATCGAAATCTTTGCCGAGGGCGGAATATTTCTCCATTTTTTGATAAATGCTGTAGATATGCTTGGGCCTGCCGGATACCTCAGCGTTCAGTCCGGCGGATTCATATTCCCTGTTAAGAATCAACATTACCTGCTCGATAAAGTCCTCCCGCTGGGTACGGCGGTCGGCAACCAGTTTGACGACCTGACGGTACTTTTCCGACTCCAGGTAGCGGAATGATAGGTCTTCAAGCTGCCATTTAATCTCCCATATCCCGAGCCTATGCGCCAGCGGAGCGTAAACCTCCGCCGTCTCCTGGGCTATTCTGCGCTGCTTGTCCGGAGGAAGGGCTTCCAGGGTCTGCATATTATGTAATCTATCCGCCAGCTTGATAAACACGACCCTGAGGTCTTCAGCCATCGCTACCAGCATTTTCCTGAGGTTCTCAGCCTGCTCTTCCCTGGTTGTTATCCCTTTCCCCTCGGCTATATCTCCCGGCACCTGCAGTGAAATCTTGCCCAGCTTGGTGGCGCCGTCAACCAGTTTTGCCACTTCCGTACCGAACCTGTCTTCAATATCAGAAACGGGTATTCCGCAGTTTTCAAGAACGTCATGGAGCAGAGCCGCAGCTATGGTACTGGTATCAAGCTGGAGCTCGGCGAGGGTTAGCGCCACCTGTAAAGGGTGTTCCAGATAAGGTTCACCGGATTTGCGGGTCTGGCCTTCATGCGCTTTCATAGCGTAGTCATAGGCGTCTTTAACTATGGCTACCTTTTCAGGCGGAAGATATTCTTCAATTAACTCAATCAGTTTCTCAAAACCCATTAGAGAACCCACCGTTTGCCAGGGTAAGTACAGTATAGCGTAAGGCAATGTTCGTGTAAAATTT
>CAZCMK010000001.1:22242-78682 GCA_964499775.1 uncultured Dehalococcoidales bacterium
CACCGTTTGCCAGGGTAAGTACAGTATAGCGTAAGGCAATGTTCGTGTAAAATTTATATATAAGGTTCTGTTTACATCTATTTCTAGTATTGACCTCACCCCCTTAATCCCCCTCTCCAGCCTGAACCTTTAAAAGGAAACGGGTATTCTTATGGCTGGAGAGGGGGAAAGAGTTGTTGAGAGGGGGCTTCGCCCCCTCTCTTACTCATACTCCCCCTTTCAAGCATTCGAAGATTAGAATAGCATAAGAAGGTAGTGCGTGAGAGGGGGATTAATGCCTGCCCGCCGCACACCTGCCCGCCGTCCGCCTTAGGCGGACTATGGCAGACGGGAGACTTTGGCAGGCGTGGGTGAGTAAACTAACAGACCGGATTATATATAGAGTAAAATTTCAGAATGTTTTTTTATGATGTGTTATTATAAGCCTGCCGCAGTATGGGTATAGCTGCATTCGTGATATAATCAATCTAGTCTTAAATACAAGGGGAGTTATGAACGCGCAGTCTGTTACGAACGTATATGAAGAATACAGATGGAGAGGCATGATTTACGACAGCACGGAAGGGCTGGACGAAATACTTGCCAGAGAAAAGGTCAGCGTATATATCGGCTTCGACCCTTCGGCACCTAGCCTGCATATCGGACACCTCATCCCTATTATCGGGCTTGTCCACCTGCAGCGTTACGGGCACACGCCTATTCCGGTTGTCGGCGGCGGCACCGGTCTTATCGGCGACCCCAGCGGCAAGACCGCGGAAAGACCTCTGCTGTCCAAGGAAGAGCTGAGCTTCAACCTGGAGGGTATCAGAGAGCAGTTGGGTCGTTTTCTGGACTTCGAAACAAAAACCAATCCGGCGGTCATGGTGAATAATGCCGACTGGCTCTGCACCGTCAGCCTGACGGATTTCCTCCGCGATATCGGGAAGTACTTTTCCGTTAACGCCATGCTGGGAAAAGAAAGCGTGAGCGGCCGGCTGGGCAGAGACGGCATCTCGTATACCGAGTTCTCCTACCTGCTGCTTCAGGCGTATGATTTCCTTACCCTGTACGAGCAGTACAACTGCACGGCGCAAATGGGAGCGAGCGACCAGTGGGGTAATATCACCGCCGGAATCGACCTTATCCGGCGTCTGCACGGCGCAAAGGCGCACGGCCTGGTCTTCCCCCTGCTGACAACTACCAGCGGCACCAAGTTCGGGAAATCGGAAGGAGAATCGGTATGGCTGGACGCCGAACAGACTTCTCCATACCAGTTTTACCAGCATTTGATAAATACCGAAGACAGCGACGTGGTAAACTACCTGAAATTCTTAACCCTGCTTTCTCAGCCGGAAATAGAGGAACTGGCCGAGCTGGTGAAATCACGCCCCGAGAAGAGAGAAGCCCAGAAAAAACTGGCGCAGGAAGTAACCCGTCTCGTCCACGGTGAAACAGCTCTTAAGAAAGCCGAGCAGGCTACTGCGATACTCTTCGGAGAACGCATCGAGAACGTGGATTTGCAGGACCTTCTGGACATCTTCTCGGCGGCTCCTTCCATCAAGATGGACAGGTCCGGCTTCTCCGGCGAGGGAATGCCGCTGATAGACCTAGCGGTATCCGCAGAACTGGCGAAATCCAGGGGTGAAGCCAGGCGTACTATCGAGGGCGGGGGCATATACCTCCAGAATGTCCGCGAAGCCGACGTGAAACGGACAGTATCTCTGGAGGACGCAATCGAGGGCCAGGCTCTGGTCCTTCGCAAGGGACAGAGGGAATACCGGCTTATCCTGGTTTCCTGAGACCAGCCTGATTGGAGGACGGGAGTGAAGGTTCTGGGTGTTTCCGGCAGTCCGAGAAGAAACGGTAACACGGATATACTGCTTGCCGAGGCCTTGCGGGGCGCCGCCGATAAAGGCGCCGAGGTCAAAACAATCGTCCTCAACAACCTGAAATTCGTTACCTGCCAGCACTGCGATGCCTGCCTCGAGAAGGGTATCTGCAGGATAAAGGACGATATGCAGGACATCTATGATGAGTTCGAGCAGGCGGATGTGATAGTGCTGGCTTCTCCAATCCAGTTCATGGGCATAACCGCCCCGATTAAGGCGATGATAGACCGGTTTCAGTCGAGATGGGCGCGGAAATACGTTCTTAAAATGCCTCCGCTGGGGGAGGCGAAAAGAAGAAAGGGCTTCTTTATATCCGTCGGAGGTACGAAGCTGAACAATCTTTTCGAACCTTCGCTGGTAATAATAAAGACCTTTTTCAGGCTCCTGGATATAGAGTATGCCGGAGATATACTGCTCCGGGGAATAGATGAAAAGGGCGCCATCAAGAACCACCCCGACGCCCTCCAGCAGGCTTATCAGGCAGGGCAAAGACTGGTTGAGGAGTAAATACAGAGAATAAGGTGAAACTGTATAACCTGTATATCCCGGCAGAGAATACAGTCCCCGTAGTGGCCAGTATCCCTCACAGCGGCACGTACGTCCCCAGTAGTGTACGTAAACAGTATAAGAGAAATCCCGAACCGATTCTGTCACCGGTTGACTGGCATCTTGATAAACTCTACGATTTCCTCTCGGAACTGGGAATTACCCTGATTCAAGCCACTCACAGCAGATACGTGGTAAATCTCAACCGCGGACCGGACGAACCCCTGTTCGGTCCCGAGAGTTCATGCGCTGTCCCCTGCGAAAACGCTTTTAAGAACCCCTTATATGACAGAGAGCTAAGTAACAGTGAAATCAATGCCAGGATAAAGAAGTATTACACTCCCTACCACAACCGTCTGGCGGCGATATTGAATCAAATGATAAATGAGCATGGAAAGGTCTATCTGCTCGACCTGCACGGTTACTTTGTCGGTCCTACGGAGAACGTATGCCTTGGCAACGTAAATGAGACTACCTGTTCGGAGCAACTGATAGGCAGCTTTGAAAGCTCGCTGAAAAAGCACGGTTTCAGCGTGGTGAGGAACGAGAAGTGGATAGGCGGGTACATAACCCGGCATTACGGCAGTAAGGATAATGTAGAAGCCCTGCAGATAGAGCTCAGGTTTCCCGCTTACCTGGATAGAGAATCTTTCGATGAAGAAGAAGTCAAAGAGTGGGATTCAGATAAATTCAGAAACGCAAAAGAGAGGTTGCGTAAGGTATTCAGTGAAATAATAAAGGAGTTATGTGGTAGCTCCTAACGGATTTATACTGAGAGAAAGGCATACTTATGTCACCCTGAGTCCGCCTAAGGCGAGTGAAGGTTCTCAAGGATAAACAATGTCATCGTATTATCAGATTACCAATGAGATTCTTCGTCATCCGCCTTAGGCAGATTCCTCAG
This sequence comes from uncultured Dehalococcoidales bacterium, assembly GCA_964499775.1. Lineage (GTDB taxonomy): Bacteria > Chloroflexota > Dehalococcoidia > Dehalococcoidales > UBA2162 > MGML01. The sequence continues at coordinate 25,561 of CAZCMK010000001.1, forward strand.
AATGACATATAAGCTAAGAAGGATAGATTTGAAAAAGTCTGAGATTATAAGCGAAAGCTATATTCAAAATCCCCCTTAGTCCCCCTTTGAAAAAGGGGGAAATTAGCTTCTCCCTTTATAAAAGGGAGATTGAGAGGGATTTAGGAACCTTTGGCCTTTTTTATCTTGTCTTCCGTGTAGCCGAGGGTGTCTTTCAGTACCTCGTCGGTGTGCTGACCGAGGGTTGGCGGGGGCTGGTGGCTGCCCTGAAGAGAGGGCATCATCATCGGGTTTCCGGCAAGCCTGATATTTCCTCCCAGCGAGTGCTCGATATCCAGTATCATATTCAGGTGTTTCACCTGCGGGTCTTCCACCGCCCGGTCGACCGTGTAAAGAGGTCCCGCTATAATATCCTCCACCTCCATCACCGCGAGCCATTCTGCGGTAGTTGCCCTCCGGAAGCATTTCTCTATCTCTTTATCGAGTTCTTGCCTGTTAGCCAGCCTGTCTTTTGTCTCGGCGAACCTGGGGTCGTCGACCAGCCAGTCTGCGCCGACGGCGTAGGCTATGCGGGGCCAGCAGGGTCCGAGGACAATCCAGGAATCTTTTGTTTTATATGCACCGAAGGGCGCGGTAAACGGATAGCCGGAGCCAAGGGGGCCCGGCACCTCTCCCGAGCAGGTATAGTAGCTGATATGATAGCCCATAAGTGCTATTCCCGCCGCCAGCAGGGGTACGTCTATGTTCTGTCCCTCTCCAGTCGTTTCACGCTGGTAAAGAGCGCTGATAGCAGCGATAACGCCGTACAGGGCGCAGGTGATATCGCACACCGCCGGTCCGGGTCTTACCGGACGGCCGCCCGGCTCTCCGGTAACGCTCAGGAGTCCGCTCATTCCGGCGGCGATGCTGTCCACCACCGGCAGGTCCCGTTTCGGTCCGGAAGGTCCCATCCCGGAGAGGTTGACGCTGATTATGCGGGGATTGATTTTTTTCAGCGTTTCGTGGTCGGCGCCTATCCTTCCCATCGTCCCGGGCCTGAAGTTGTTTATTACCACATCGGACACCTTTACCAGGTCGTAAAACACTTCCCTGCCGGAAGGTTTTTTCATATTCAGCACCACGCTTTTCTTGTTGCGGTTCCAGCTTAAAAAGTGGTTGGACTCGCCTTTATGGTTCGGCCCCACCGTCAGCCTGCTTTTGTCACCCACTTCAGGCTCAATCTTGATTACTTCGGCTCCCAGGTCGCCCATTGTCATCGAGGCAACGGGACTCGCCAGGTAGTTTTCAATCGCCAGGACTCTTACTCCGGAAAGTGGACCTTTCATTTTGCTGTCTCCTTAAATCAGTCTGTACCGCACAATATCGCCGGATACGGAATTTAAATCAATACTTAAACAATTTTAGCACAGTGTTGTCAATACTACCGGCTATCCGGTGGACAAATAATCAGTAAGCAGTTAAGATTATTTTACTCGAACCGTCAAACGTTCGGGAAAGGAGGGGGAAATGCCTGACCTTCTATCAAACACGATTAAGATGATAAAACCGCTGGATGAAAAAGCCATTGCCGAAGCCAGGGCGAGGCAGGATATGCTGACCAAGCCGCGGGGGAGTCTGGGCAGGCTGGAAGACCTGTCCGTGCAGCTCGCCGGAATCCAGGGTAAGCCAATACCCGAACTGAAACAAAAGGCTGTTATCACCATGGCAGCCGACCACGGAGTGGTAGCCGAAGGAGTGGGCAACTGGCCGCAGGAAGTAACCGCTCAGATGGTGGATAACTTTCTCAGGGGCGGTGCCGGAATTAACATCATGGCAGCCCAGGCAGGAGCCCGGAACATAATCGTGGATATGGGAGTCGCCGCCGTGCTTGAATCCAATCCCCGGCTTATATCAAGGAGAATAGCCCCCGGCACCGGGAATATAGCCTCCGGTCCTGCCATGACCATGAAACAGGCGGTCAAAGCTATCGAGACGGGAATAGAGATAGTGAATGACGAGGTAGCCAGAGGACTGGATATAGTCGGCACCGGCGATATGGGTATCGGCAATACCACCGCCAGCAGCGCCATCTGCGTCGTTATGACGGGAAAGCAAGCCGCCGAGGTTACCGGAAGAGGCACCGGCATAAGCGACGAACAGCTATTACACAAAATCGACGTGGTAAACAGGGCGGTGACGGTGAATACACCCGACCCCTCGAAGCCTCTGGAGGTAATAGCAAAGGTGGGAGGCTTCGAAATCGGCGGGCTTGCCGGTGTGATGCTGGGAGCCGCCGCTCAACGTATCCCGGTTGTTATCGACGGGTTTATCTCCGGTTCGGCGGCGCTGCTTGCCGTAGCTCTTTCTCCGGGACTTAAAAATTATCTTATTGCTTCTCATATTTCATCTGAGGAAGGTCACGGGGTAATACTCGAACAACTGGAACTAAAACCGCTATTGAGCCTGGGCATGCGTCTCGGTGAAGGTACCGGCGCTGCCCTGGGGATATGCCTGTGCGAGACAGCCGTTAAAATCCTCACCGGGATGTCCACCTTCGACGAAGCCGGGGTATCGGAGAAGAACGAGGAGGACAGTTGAGTTTCCCTGCCGCCCTCAGATTCCTGACGATTATTTACGTTCCAACCTGGCGTGAAGAAAGCGCCGGCGAGGTCGGACGCTCTACCGTCTGGTTTCCCCTCGTGGGACTGATTATCGGGCTCATCCTTGTGGGTCTCGAGTGGATTTTCAATCTGTTTCTACCCAACGCAGTAACGAACGGACTGTTAATCGTTTCGCTGGTAGTAATTACCGGCGCCCTGCACCTGGACGGCTTCGTCGATACCTGCGACGGCATTGCCGGACACAAGTCGGCCGAAGAAAGGTGGAAGGTCATGCATGACAGCCGCGCCGGAGCCTTCGGTATAGTCGGCGTGGCTTTACTGCTGATAATGAAGTTCGTATTACTGAACAGCATCCCGCCGGGTCTGATACCGGTAGCGCTGGTGCTTATGCCGGTTATCGGTCGCTGGGCGATGGTCTATGCCGTTTTCACCTACCCTTATGCCCGACCGGACGGACTGGGAAAGGCATTCAAGCAGGGAACGGGCTGGCAGCGATTTACCGTAGCCACCGTAATAACTCTGGCAGCGGCTACACTGGTCTCGTGGACTTCCGATTTGAATTATTTCTACCTGGCAGGCGTGGTGGGGATGTTTGTCATCTGGATTATTACCGTCTGCGCTTCCGGGTATTTCAAGCGTAAATTTTCAGGGCTCACCGGCGACACCTACGGCGCCGTCAACGAGCTTGCGGAGGCCGGCGTTCTGTTAATGGTCAGTATAGCGGCTTTTAATAACTGGATAGTTTGAATAGTCAGGAGAGACTGTTGGCAAGACTGCTTCTGGTAAGACACGGAATCACCGAACACAACAGCAACCGTCAGTTTGCCGGTAATATTGATGTGGAACTGAGCCCGGACGGCTACCGGCAGGCGGAGAAGCTGGGCGACCGCCTGGCGGGAGAGAAGATAGATGCCGTATATTCCAGCGACCTAAAAAGGGCGGTGGCTACCGCCGAAATCATCGCTTCGCGGCATGACGTTGCTATAACACAGCGTCCTGAAATCAGGGAAATGAACTACGGCGAAGCGGAAGGTATGTCTTTCAGCGAAATCCGTCAGTGTTACCCGGAGGTAGCTGCATCGATTTTCGACTTTAACGTGGATTTAAGCTTCCCCGGCGGGGACAGCTTCAAGGAGTTCGCAGCGCGGGCATGCGGTTTCCTTGAAACACTGGAGGATTACAGAGAAGAGCAGACTGTGCTCATTGTTACTCATGGCGGCGTGTTGAAGGTAATGGTATGCGATTTAATGGGAATTGACCACAGTCACTTCCAGCAGATACGCTTCGATAACGCTTCTTTGAGTATCGTGTATACCTATCCCGGAAGAGTAATACTCAGCCTGCTGAACGACACTTCTCATTTAAAGGAAGGTTAGCATGCAGAAGGTTTTTACATCGTGGAGTGGTGGTAAGGATAGCTGCTACGCCTGCTATCAGGCTATCCAGAGCGGCCTCGACGTCCGCTACCTGGTGAATATGATGGACGAGAAAGGCGAGTGGTCGTGGGTACACAGGTTCCCTGTCGACGTACTGAAGCAGCAGTCTGAGGCAACGGGAATCCCGCTGGTACACAGTCCGTCAACCATGCCCACCTATGAAGATGATTTCAAGAAGGTCATTCTGGAACTGAAGAAGGACGACATAGAGGGCGGCGTTTTCGGCGATATCGACCTCGATGAGCACAGGGAGTGGGTCGAGAGGATATGCAGCCTTTCCGGTGTGACCGCCCACCTCCCACTCTGGGGACTTTCACAGGACGAGATTTTGAGAGATTTTATCGGGCTGGGATTCGAGGCGGTAATCGTGGCGCATAACGAGAAATACTTCGGCGAGGAATGGCTGGAAAGAAAGGTGGACATGGACTTCCTCGCCCATCTTGCCGAACTGGCGAAGGAAACGGATATCACGCCGTGCGGTGAAGCGGGGGAATACCATACGCTGGTTATCGACGGTCCCATATTCGACCGGCGGATAGAAATACTGGAAACGGAGAACAGATACAACAACGGCTACTGGTTTCTGGAGATACAAAAAAGCAAACTCAGAGACAAGTAACCACCTGACATGGTTTTATAGTATCAAGGGAGGTGAGGCAGATAAATATACTGATTACCGGGGGAGCACGTAGCGGCAAGAGCCGTTTCGCCCAGGAGCTTGCCTCGAAATCCAATGAAAAGGTGCTTTTCGTAGCCACCGCCGAAGCCCTCGACGAGGAAATGCGGCTGCGTATCGAGGAGCACAAGCATACCAGACCAGCCTCGTGGATCACACTCGAAGTAAACTCCGGGACAGGCGGGGAGATTCTGGCAAAGATTGGCGACGCCCGGGTGGTGTTAATCGACTGTATAACTTTGCTAATCAACAGTATTTTCAATCGGTCAACCGAACCTGCCAGCGGCCACATCGATGCCTCGCTTGCGGAAAAAGAGGTCGAAGAAGAGATACACGGGCTTATCGAAAGCATGAATAGTCTCGATGCCAGCTTTATTATCGTCACTAACGAGGTCGGCATGGGGCTGGTACCTGCCAATGAGACGGGAAGGCTGTACCGCGATTTGCTGGGAAAGGCTAACAGCGTCCTCGCCGGTTACGTCGACGAGGTATATTTGATTGTCTCCGGCTTACCAGTCAAAATCAAGCCGTAAAAAGAGTCCTGAGACCGGTCTTTTTTGCCCCATTCTTCCCGCCGTGATAAACTTAGAACATATTTTGTTACCTGAGGTAATGCGTGTCTCTTTTCATAACTTTCGAGGGAGCCGAGGGAAGCGGCAAATCTTATCAGGCAGGGCAGTTATATAAAAGGCTGTCCGGCATGGCCATTCCTACGGTTCTCACTCACGAGCCCGGCGGCACGCCGCTAGGGGAGAAAGTATCCCGCCTGGTGAAGTGGGCACAGGATGCGGACATATCACCAATGACAGAGCTGCTGCTGTTTAACGCTTCCCGCGCCCAGCACGTGAAAGATGTCATCCGACCTGCGTTAGAAAGCGGGAAAACGGTTATCTGCGACCGTTTCTACGATTCAACCACGGTATACCAGAGCTACGGACGTGGACTCGACCTGGAGGTGGTTAAAAACGTTAATAATACCGCCACCGGCGGGCTAAGTCCCGATTTAACGGTGCTGCTGGATATAACGCCGGATAAAGGTCTCGACCGGAAAAGAGGAAAGAACCGGGACAGGTTCGAGAGTGAGGATATGGTTTTCCACCGCAGGGTGAGGGAGGGATATCTAAGGCTGGCGGCTGAAGAGCCGGGACGCTGGCTGGTAATAGACGCCCTCCAGACCAGGGCGAAGATTAAAGATTTTATATGGCAGAGAATGAGCAGGCTGCTCTCCATTAAGGCAGCCGACTCTTAGCTGTTAATTTATGTAAAGTATATACGGTTTGCGGAAAGCATAAACAAACCAGGTAGAAAGGATATATCCCGTATGGAACACTTCGAATCGTTGTTCAATCCCGAGAGCGTTGCCGTGGTCGGAGCGTCCAATGCCATGCACAAATGGGGCGCCGGCGTCTTCAGCAGTGTTTTAAGGACTTCCAAGGTGAAAAGAATATACCCGGTCAACAAAAATACCCCGGAGGTACAGGGAGTTAAGACCTACCCTTCCGTAAGGGATTTACCCGAGCCGGTCGACTTCGTAGCGATAGTAATCCCTTATGATTCCGTGCTCGATGTGGTGCGGGACTGCGTTGCCAGAGGCGCCAAATCCGCTCTCATCATTACCGCCGGGCTGGGCGAGACGGGTCCGGAAGGAGCAAAGCTTCAGGAAGAGATTGTCCGGACGGCGCGTGAAGGCGGACTGCGACTCGTCGGACCGAACTGCATGGGACATTTCAATGCGGCGAACGACTTTTCCACCGTGCGGATGGGATTGTCCATGGACAAGGGTGAAATAGGAGTTATCTCGGAAAGCGGCGGTTTTGCCGGACATATTCTCCAGTGCGGCACCGAGATGGGCGTGGGTTTCAGCAAATTCGTCAGTACCGGCAATGAAGCCGACCTGCACTTCGAGGACTTCTTCGAGTACTACGCACAGGACGATGATACCCGTGTGATTACAGCCTATATAGAAGGTTTGAGGGAAGGTAAGCGTTTCTTCAAAATAGCTAAAGAGATAACCAGAGACAAGCCGGTGGTAGTGGTAAAGGTGGGCAAGACTGAGGCAGGTGTGAGAGCGGCAAAATCCCACACCAGCGCCATCGCCGGCTCCGACCTGGTCTACGATGCCATGTTCAAGCAGGCGGGGGTGATAAGAGTCGAGGAGGTCGAGGAGCTTTTCGACGTCGCTTCGGGACTGCTCCACATGCCGATACCGAAGAGCAACAGGGTCGGCATCCTGACCTTCGGCGGCGGCTTCGGCTGCGTTACCGCCGACGCCTGCGAAAAGCTGGGGCTGGAGGTAGCCCCGCTTTCGCCCCATACCATCGAGCGTCTGAATGAAGTCCTGCCGGAACGCTGGCCTCACGCCAACCCGGTGGATATGGTAGGTTTCGGGGAGGTCACATATCCCTGCCTCTGGCCGTTGATAGAAGATGATAATATAGACTCCGTGATTGTAATAGGCGGAATCGGCCAGATGGGAATGATGAGGCGCATGGCGAGGATGAGACAGGAATCATTCGACGAGGCGGACGCGCCTCCTCCCTTCATGGAGCAGGATGAAGAGACCATCAAAGCCAGAGAAGAGGAAGAAAGAAAGAACCTGGATAAGTTATTCGAATATATGAAAAAATACCGGAAGCCGGTTATTACATTTAACCGCCATGCCGCCGATATGAAGGACGCGCCCGTGTTTAACGAGCTTAAACAGAATGGCGTTATGATGTACCCCACGCCGGAGAGAGCCGCCAGGGTGCTGGCCCATCTGGTGGAGTATGGCAGGTACCTTAATTCCTGGCTATAATGGAGGGAATTATGCCAGTATCAAGCGATAGTTCAATGAGAAAAGCACTGCCGGTGGAAGAACTGGAGAAAGTGGCAAAGAAGCTCCGCCGCCACATAATCATAATGACGGGCAAGGCTGGCAGCGGTCACCCCGGAGGGTCGCTATCCGCCACGGATATAGTGACCACAATCTATTTCAACCTGCTGCGCCATAACCCCGCCGACCCCGACTGGCCCGACAGAGACAGGTTTATCCTCAGCAAGGGTCACGCCGCTCCCGTGCTCTACGCCGCCCTGGCTGAAAGCGGCTACTTCCCTTTAGAGGAGCTGCCCACTCTGCGAAAACTTGGAAGCAGTCTTCAGGGACATGCCGACAGCAACGTAACCCCGGGAGTGGAGATGACCGCCGGCTCGCTGGGACAGGGGCTGTCCTTCTCAGTAGGCGTAGCTATCGCCGGTCGGCTCAACTCGAAGGACTACCGGGTATACGTATTGCTGGGTGACGGCGAGTGCGACGAAGGGCAGGTGTGGGAAGCGGCTATGGCCGCCGCCCATTTCAAGGTGGACAACCTGACGGCTATCGTGGACAACAACGGACTGCAAATCGACGGGTGGAATAAAGACGTAATGAGCCTCGAGCCTTTGAATGAAAAATGGAAGTCTTTCGGCTGGCACGTTATAGAAGTCGACGGTCACAATATCAATCAGCTTCTGGACGCTTTCAAAGAAGCAGAATTCGTTAAAGGTCAGCCAACCGTTATCATCGCCCACACCGTTAAAGGCAAGGGCGTCAGCTTCATGGAGAATAATGTCGATTTCCACGGCAAAGCCCCCGACGCCGAGCAGGTGGAACTGGCACTGAAGGAGCTGGAGTAAAATGGCTGAAGAAGTTGCAATGAGGGAAGTTTACGGCAAGACTCTGGTTGAGCTGGGCAGAGAAAACCCGGATATCGTGGTGCTGGATGCCGACCTCTCGGCATCGACCATGACCAAGTACTTCGCCAAAGAGTTTCCGGAGCGTTTCTTCGACTGCGGCATTGCCGAGCAGAATATGGTGACTATCGCCGCCGGTCTGGCATCTGCGGGTAAAATACCTTTCGCCAGCACCTTTGCGGTTTTCGTGCCGGGTCGCTGCTTCGACCAGGTCCGCGTGTCCATAGCCCATTCCGAACTCAACGTGAAGCTGGTAGTAACCCACGGCGGTCTAAGCGTCGGTGAGGACGGCGCCACTCACCAGGCTATTGAAGACCTTTCTCTGATAACCTCGCTCCCCGGCTTTACGGTAATAGTGCCGGGTGACGGCATCGAGACAGCACAGGCAGTGAGGACGGCAGCCTCCGTCCAGGGACCCTTCTATATCCGGCTTCCCCGCCTCAAGACGCCGATAATCTATACCGACGACTACAAATTCGAGATAGGCAAAGCGGTCGAACTGAGACCGGGTAAGGACGTTACCGTAATCGCCATCGGGATTATGGTGGCTGCGGCACTTGAAGCCGCTGAAAACCTGTATAAAGAAGGCATAGACTGTCGCGTGGTGAACATGCCAACGATTAAACCAATCGATGAAGCGGCTATCGCCAGGGCGGCGGAGGAGACCGGGGCTATAGTTACCGCCGAGGAGCACCTGGAGCACGGCGGACTGGCGAGCGCCGTAGCCCAAGTGGCGGCTAAAAACCATCCGGCGCCCATGGAGTTCGTCGCCGTCAAGGATACCTATGCTGAGTCCGGCACCCCCGCCGAGCTTCTGAAAAAATACGGTCTGACGGCTGATGATATAGAACAGGCTGTTAAAAAGGTGCTGAAAAGGAAAAAATAATAAAGCGGAGTATTGAATTATGGCGTTAAAATTATCGCCTCAAGAAGCTAGAGACCTTGCCGGGAAACTGATGGCAGAGGGTAATCACTGAGGGCCGAGTGTCCTGCAAGTTATGTGGGAAGCCAACGGAAAAGGCGATGACAGTATGCTCTGGGCAGGCACCAACTTCTTCGGCGGGATAGCCGGTCATCAGGACGGTGTGTGCGGCGCCGTATCGGCAATAGGGGTATATCTGGGACTCCGCTACCGCTGCAATTCCGAAGATAAAGAGCAGGTCGACCGGGCAATAGGAGAAGCGCGGCAGAAGACAGGCGAGGTTGTGCAGGCATTCAAAGATAAATTCGGCAGCATTATCTGCAGGGAACTCGTGGGGGTGGACTTTTCCGACCCCGAAGCGGTGAGGCATTTCTTCGAAGATAGTGAAAACAGGAATAAATGTCCCGGGTTTGTACAGTTCGCCGTGGAGAAGCTCTGCGAGCTGGATAGTGAGTGAAAGTAAGTAAAAGTGGGACGAAGTCCCACTTCGAGACTTTCAGATATCACAGGAACCTATATTTTCCTGTCATTCCCGCCCGCCGCGGCGGGCGGGAATCCATTAATGCCGCACGTCTGGATTCCGTGTCAAGCACGGAATGACAGTCTTTAGATAGTATCTTTAAATAATCTCCATGCTGATTTTTCTCGGTATTACAATCTTATCTCTTTTTCCAACCAGTCGATGTGCTCGTGTTTTCTCCTCCAGAAAACGTCTTCCCAGATATAGTTGAACGCCAGTTTCTCCCACCCCTCGAATTTCCGGAAGAAGGCGAGTATTTTATCCGTATTAACCAGCTCTTCGTTGAAAACCAGCCTCGATATAATCTTCTGCTCCCACGGAGGAACCGTTTCCAGCTTATCGTAAAAATAAAAGCCTTCGAAAAGCAGGTAATCCACCGATGCCGGCCCGATGCCGTACAGCTTGAGCATCTCGGCCCTTATTTCGTCTCTGCCCATTTTTCTCAGGTCGAACTCATCGATTTCACCGTTTACGAACTGCCCGGTGATTCTCTCGAGGAATTTTGCGCGGTATCCCAGCTTCAGGTCTCTCAGTTCCTGCTCGGAGGCTTCCGCCATCTTCTCCGGTGCCCAGAATGCCGAGAGGGTTTGTCCGTCGAACTCCAGCCTGTTACCGAACTTCTCAAACAGGTTCTCCATCATCTGGACGGTACGCCTGACGGTAGCATTCTGGAGGACTATGTATATAATCAGTGTTTCATAAAGAGAGTCGGCAGACCGCGGCTTCATTCCTTTCCATTTCCGGATGAAGGGGCCAAGGACTTCGTCATCGTGGTATTTTTCGTAGAACCCGGATATATCGGAATCGAAGTTGTACCTCCACCTGAGTTCCGGGACCAGGCCTTCCAGATAGTCTTTCGTTAAAGCTTCCCGGGAGTAGATGCTGATTTCTATTTCCGGTCTGTCCGTTGTCCCTCTGTCCTCGAACTTGAGTCCGAGTTCCCGCCCTCTCCAGAGCATGGTTATCCAGAATCTGCCCTCTTCCCAGTCACCATCCGAGGATGGAAAATATGACGGCTTGTGGAAATTGGCATCAAAATTATAGGGAGCGCGGGGCTTGAGGGAGACGGTCTCTTTATGGTTCAGCTTTATTGGCGGCATTGAATCACCCGTTTAGGTTATCGGTCTGGAGTGGTGCCGGGGGTGGGACTCGAACCCACAAGGATTGCTCCGGCGGATTTTAAGTCCGCTGCGTCTGCCGATTCCGCCACCCCGGCCTTTTGGTTATTGTAGTGAGTGCTATTAAAGGCGTCAAGTTTGTTTTTCACTAAAATTATTAGGTTTTAACTTGATGAAGTACTAGGCCTATGCCTGCTGAAACTTTCTGTAACAGCCAAGTTTATATAGCAGTTTACTTGTATGAATAATGAATTCCCTCTCCCTTTACCAAAGGGAGAGGGAGAGGGATTTTAAATCCCACTTAGTCCCCCTTTTGCAAAGGGAGAAAGTGAAGTGTCCTGCTCTCTCTCGTTCACTCCCACTTGAAAAAACGCGTTGAGAGAAGGGCGGCGAGGACGGTGATACCGGCTACGATGCCGAATATCTCCCCTTCAGCCACATCGAAGGATATATCATCCACCGCTACCGTAGAGCCGTAGGTCTTCCTGAGGTTCTCGACTTCTATAACTTTCTTTGTCGCCATTTATAACTCAATAAAGCTAAAAAGCATTGGAGGCGACGGGCGGATTCGAACCGCCGAATAGAGGTTTTGCAGACCCCCGCCTTAACCACTTGGCTACGTCGCCTCTCAGAGAAGCTTCCGGTGCCTCCGGAAAATCCAGTTTTAAAGAGCGGCACCGGTATCTGTTTTATCGAACTAATTATATCCTTTGAATAATCCGTGATGCAAGCTGGGAGCCACGCTTTCGTTTTTCTTATTTTGATAATTCTCCCGCCTGCCATATCCGCCTAAGGCGGATGGCGGGCAGGTCGTCCGTATGAGGCAGGCTCAGAATGACAATACCAGCCAACCGATAAAACCATTATAATTATGCTATCCTTTTTTCATGGATAACGTTATAGTATTTAGTGAAGGGATGACGGTATAAAGGAGGTCGGTTATGAAAAAGGTGATTATCATAATATCTCTGCTGCTGGTAGCGGCACTGGTGGGCACCATTTCCTGCGCCCAGTCAGAGACGGCTGAACAGGAAAAAGATATCTCACGCGATGTCATGGGAGTGAGCACAAGCTCGGCGCCGGGAGTATCAATATATGAGGAAAGTGAAGTGGTATCAGAGTCAGCGAAACCGGTGGTGGTACAGAACGTCGGGGCAGGCTCGCAACAGCTAATAGTCGACAGGATGGTGGTCCGTACAGGAGACATGGGGCTGGTGGTGGAGGACGTAACCGTAGCCATAGACCAGATAACATCGATGGCAGAGACCTTTGACGGATACGTTGTCTCTTCGAGGATGTGGAAAGAAGGAGAGAGACTCGCCGGCAGTATCAGTATTCGCGTGCTTGCAGAGTATTTCGATGACTCCATCAGGGCTCTGCGGGGCCTGGCAATCGAAGTAAACTATGAAAACGCAAGCAGTACGGACGTGACCGAAGAATATGTGGACCTGCAAGCCAGTCTCGAAAACCTGGAGGCGACCGAGCAGCAACTGCTCGTGATAATGGAGAAAGCTACAACCGTCGAGGATATCCTCGACGTCCAGAAGGAACTCACCCGTATAAGGGATGAAATCGAGCGGACGAAAGGCCGCATGCAGTATCTGGAGCAGACCTCCTCAACCTCTCTTATACAGGTACAGTTGCAGCAGTCCAGTCTCAATATCGAGTTCAGTGCCGATAAGCGGAGAGGGCTAAGAGAAGGCGAGACAGTACGCTTTACAGTCGGCCGTATAACCAGCGGTTTTCCTCCTTACAGCTACGAGTGGGACTTCGGTGACGGAGAAATAAGCACGGAAGAAAACCCGACTCACGCCTACAAGAACGACGGGTATTATACCGTTTCACTGACGGTAACCGATGACAGGGGTAACACGGATACTCTGGTACGGGAGGCATATATCTACGTACAACAGGGCTGGAGCGCCGGCGGTATTGCCCGGGGGGCATGGAACGGTCTGGTCACCTTCGGGCATGTGCTGGGAAACATATTTATCTGGCTGGGAATTTTCAGCCCGGTATGGATAGTAATCGGTTTGATAATATACTGGAGGATAAGAAAACGCAGGGCTAGAGTGCAGGACTAGAGAGATAATTACCGTGCCGGAGGCGTGGGTACCGGTACAGACATGGTAAAAGACATTACCCGCATACTCCATTAGGAGAATGAAGAAATATAAAAACTCCCGGACAATGAGCCCGGGAGTTTTATTTATTCATACTCCTCAGTGCGGGAAAGGACGGTAGCTATGCAGGACAGCATCAGGACTATAGCAAGCGTCAGCCAGAACATAGCGGTGAAAGGTGCCGGAAGCTGGTCAAGCTCCGGGACTGTTTCCGTGGCCGTGATAATACCCATCAACGCGCTCAATCCACCGAGGCTGCCCAGAATCCAGGCTAATATAACCATAAAAGACCTCCATTCAAGCTTGCTTAGCCTTTATTTTAACCCTAAAGTGCTGTATAATCAATACGCTTTACGTATTCCCGGTAACCAGCTGAGGGATTGTGAGTAGCATAGAGAAAGAGATAGGTGATTTACTCCGCCAGAAAGAACTGACCCTGGGTGTAGTCGAGTCGGCAACCGGAGGTCTGATTTCACATCGCATAACCAATACCGCGGGCAGCTCCGACTACTATCTCGGCTCAATTACCGCCTACAGCAACGAGATAAAGATGAAAGTGATGGGGGTAAAAGAGGAGACTCTGGAAAAACACGGCTCGGTTAGTCCCCAGACGGCGGAGGAGATGGCGAGGGGTGGTATGAAAGTGCTGGGCGTGGATATCTGCCTTGCCGATACAGGAATCGCCGGGCCGGGAGGAGCCACTCCGGGTAAGCCGGTCGGACTCTTCTATATCGGGCTGTCGCACGGGACGAAGACCTACAGCCATAAGCACATCTTCGGACGTGACCGCGAACAGAACAAGCTGGATGCTTCCGAAACGGCTCTGGTCATATTGAAAGAGTATCTTGAGTCGTTGAAATAAGTTTAAACCCGGGGGCTTCAACCCTGTGATTTTCACAAAGCTATTTGTACCTATCGACATGGTAATCTCAAAGTATCTATAGAGATTGCTTCGTCCGCCTCAGGCGGACTCTCAATGACAATACCAACCAACAATCGATAGAACAACTGAAGGGTAAGGTTGAAAGATAATTTAGAGGAAAAACGGGTGGTTACCAGCTTTCTGGAGTCCGGCGGAAAGATACTGCTACTCCACCGCAGCGAGCGCGTCGGCAGCTATCGCGGGAAATGGGCCGGCGTCAGCGGTTATATCGAAAAAAGTCCCGATGAGCAGGCTTTGATAGAGATAGCAGAGGAGACAGGCCTGAGCGGAGAAGACATCGAACTGGTCAAAAAAGGGAAACCTCTGGAGGTAGAGGACGCAGAACTGGCTACAAGGTGGATAATCCACCCTTATCTTTTCCATGTAAACGAACCGGGTAAAATCAGGATTGACTGGGAACATAAAGAGCTGAAGTGGATAGACCCGGAGGATATCGACGATTATCAGACCGTCCCGGCGCTGAAAGAAGTGCTTGGACGGGTTATGTGAGCCGCTTCCCCCGCTAGACCGAGAAGAGCTTGTCCGCAGTGAGTACGCCGTTCTCCGTTACCACCGCCGTAACCAGTTCCAGGGGAGTAATATCGAAGTAAGGATTGGCAATCTTCACCTCCGGCGGCAACTGTCCCGGTTCGATTACTTCTGAAGGGTCTTTCTCTTCGAGGTCGACCCTGTCACTGTTCATGCTGAAATCCAGCTTTAGTGTTTCACACAGCACATAAAAAGGGACTTTGTTTTTCTCGCAGGCTATCGCCAGGGGATATGTGCCTGTTCCGTTTATCACCTTGCCGTCGGCGCATATCCTGTCGGCGCCGACCACTACTATACTGGCGTGAGTGATGAAAAGACCCACTGCCGTATCGTCGATAAAATTTACGAGTATGCCGTGGAGGCTTAATTCGCGGGCAGTCCTCACGCCGGCACGAGAGGGTCCCGACCGCGTAACAGCTACCTCTATATTCTTCCCCGAATCGGCTATTTCTTTCAATGCCGCCACCACAGTCGAGCTGTAACTGTGGGTAAGTATCCTTTCACGGTCGTTAACCAGACCGGAGGTATACTGAGCAATCAGGCTTACGGCGTTCAAGGAGTCCTGAAACAAATCCGCGGCTTTTTTTATTGTTTTCTTTCTGGTTGTTTCCAGGTCTTCCCCGCGGTCTTCCCGGATTATGTCCCTGAGCAGACGGGTGATTATATTGGGTATGGGCGCCATCGTTCGGCGGGCGGCTATCAGCCTTTTACCGACCTCTTTCTGTTCAAGCAGGAAATCCCTGGTCGATTCCGCCCGGCTGGTCTCAGCAGCGGTTTTCATCACCGTCACCGCCTGCCTCGCCAGCTCACTGGCACCGTCGGTCCTGTTATTTTTTATTCCCTCGATGAGGCTGTTTATTTCATCGCTAATATTCATAGCGGTATTCTAGCAATAAAGTGATTTGATGAGCAAATGGTATTGTTTCTACAAAAAGCCGTAATTGGTTTGGTTTTGTTTGCATTTAGTTGATTACACTGTCATTGCGAGGAGTTCGCCTGAGACGAACGACGAAGCAATCTCGAAAATTTATAGAGATTGCTTCGTCCGCCTGAGGCGGACTCGCAATGACAAAAGTAAACGAACAAGAAAGCAACCATCAGACACCGGGGTAGGCACGAGAAAAGAAAATCTGTTATAATAAGCAAGTTTGTATTATGTCGGGAAGGTGGGACTAATGGAAATAACGGCTGATGCCAGAGAAATCAAGGGTAAAAAGGTAAGGTTCTTACGCCGTCAGGGTATTACCCCGGCGCATATATTCGGTCACGGCATAGAGCCGGTGGCTTTACAGTGCGATACCGTCGAACTGAAAAAGGTCCTGGCACAGGCGGGCACGACAGGAATCGTCGGCCTCAAACTGGGTAAAGCGAAGAAGCTAAGGAACGTAATGGTCCGTGAAGTCCAGAGAGAGCCGAGGAGCGGCGAACTGCTTCACGTGGACTTTTACCAGGTGAGGATGGAGGAGAAGCTGAAGGTAGATGTACCTATTATAGTTGTTGGAGAAGCGCCGGCTCTGAAAATGAAAGAGAACTTTCTGACAAACGAGCTTACCAACCTGACCATCGAGTGCCTTCCCGACGCAATACCGAGCCGGGTAGAGGTGGACGTGAGCGTTCTCGAGGAAGCCGACCAGGGAATCCATGTGGAGGACATCAGCCTGGGTGAAGAGATTGCGGTGCTAAACAATCCGGAACAACTGGTTGTCAAGGTAAGCACCCGGTTTATCGAGAAAGAAGAGGAAATAGAAGTAGGGGAAGTCGAAGCCGAGCTCGAGGCTGAAGGCGAAGTTCCCGAAGGACCTCAGGGAGAAAGCTCCTCCGAGGACTAGCGGACTTTGCCTTGAAGGATTTTTACCAGTGCCGCCCTTCATCCCCCTGAGGTGGACGGAGGGCCTGTGAATAGATTCTTTGTCATCCGCCCGAGGCGGACTCATAATGACATTCAGAGCAAGACCCGACTAGCGGAGCCGGTTATAATCCTGAAATAAAAACCGCTATTTTAATATCCGGTGAGATACCGTTGCGCATATATTGCGGCGGTTGCACCGTCGCCGGCGGCGGTGATAGCCTGCCGGGCGGAGTCTCCCCTTATATCACCGGCGGCGAATATTCCCGGAACTTCCATCTCCATTCTTTCATTGGTGATGACATGCCCAACCGGGTCCAGAGTTACGATGCCTTTAAGGTATTCGGTATCCGGCTGAAAACCGATGGATACGAAAACTCCGCCTATCTCCAGGGTCGATTTCTCTCCCGTTTTCACGTTATTGAGCTTCAGACTCTTCACCAGGGTATCACCTTCCATCGAATCGACGGTGGTATCCCACAGGATTTCTATTTTAGGTTCGGCGAACGCTCTCTCCTGCAGGATAGCAGTGGCTCGAAGCTGGTCGCGCCGGTGTATCACCACCACTTTCGAGGCAAACTCAGCCAGGTGCAGGGCTTCAGTAATGGCGGCGTCGCTGCCGCCGACCACCGCTACAGGTTTGTCCGCAAAGAGCGGGGCATCGCAGGTGGCACAGTAAGATACGCCCTTACCGGTAAACTCTTCTTCTCCGGGAACGCCCAGTGAATTACACTTCGAGCCGCCGGCTATAATCACCGCTTTAGCTTTGAAATCTCCCTCGGTGGTCTTTACAGCTTTAATATTGCCCTCAAGCTCGATACCGGTAGCCTCGGCGGTCAGCGTTTCCAGTCCGAACTTAGTCGCCTGCTGGTGGATTAGCTGCCCGAGTTCGAAGCCGTCGATGCCTTCCGTAAAACCGGGGAAGTTTTCTATAAGGTCGGTGTTGTTTATCTGCCCGCCGGGCAGCCCTTTTTACAGGAGTAAGGTGCTAAGCCTTGCCCTTGCCGTGTAAAGTCCCGCGGTGAGCCCGGCGGTGCCTCCTCCGATGATAATTACGTCGTAATCATTCCTGTCTGTCACTTTTATACCCCGGTCTCTATTTGAACCTCAATAATATCCAGTAGCTGTCGGATATCGAACTGCCCTGAAATCCTGAGCCGACCGTTCAGGAGTAATAGAGGTAACGACAGGTTTTTTACTTTTTATTTCCTCATTCCATTTCAGTACATCACTATCGGTCGTGTCTCTGGTAAGGTCGAGGTAGGTCAGTTGTATATCTCTATCGAACCTCTCGTTGATTTGCTTTCTCGCCTGGTCCAGCGCCTGCAGCGAGGACCAGTTCGTCCCGCAGGACGCGTCGCAATCCTGTCTTAACGGGTCGTTCAATATCGTGACCCGAATAGCATTATTATCCAATTACCGACTCCAGGGTTTTCTGAAGTTCCGCTTTAGGTCTGGCACCAACTACATTCGAAACGGGTTCTCCGTTCTTAAAGATAAGAAGGGTGGGAATACTCATTATGCCGTAGGTGGCTGCAATCTTGGGGTTCTGGTCCACATCCACCTTGAAGAAATTGACCTTGCCGTCGTATTCTTCAGCAAGCTCATCGACTATCGGGGCGACTATCAGGCACGGCTTGCACCAGATTGCCCAGAAATCCACCATTACCGGCTTATCAGCCTTAATTACCATTTCCTCGAATTTTGCTTCATCTACCGGTACGGGTTTACTCATAACTTTCCTCCTTGATTTTTTGTTCTATGCTTCTTTCTGCGGTCCGCCTGGCGAGACCGATTGCGTTCATGATTGCTTTGGCGCGGCTCCGACCGTGGGCTATTATGATATTACCGTTCACTCCCAGGAGGCAGGAACCCCCGGTCTCACTAAAGTCCAATCTTTTCGCCCACGAGTCCATACCTATACCCCGGCGCATAGCCCAGGATGGGAGGCTATACGCTTTTGAAAATGACTGCCCTGCCTGACCGAGCGAAGCCAGCCAGGTGGCACTCATACCCTCCAGGATTTTGAGTACTATATTGCCGGTAAAACCATCGGTAACGACCACGTTCGACTTTCCCGCCGTAACGTCCTGCCCTTCTACATTGCCGATGAAGTTAAGGGAGCTCTGTTTCAGCAGTTGATGCGCCTCCTGGGTAAGACGGTTCCCCTTTTTATCCTCCTCGCCGTTGTTGAGCAGACCGACAACAGGAGACTCGATATCAAAAATCCCGCTGATATAGGTCGAGCCAAGCCGACCGAACTGTAAGAGGTGATTAGGACGGCAGTCAGCGTTGGCACCGGCATCGACAAGCAGCACAGGGGCTTCGGAGTTTATACTTATCAGGCTTCCTATTGCGGGACGTTCGATGCCTTCAATCTTACCCAGGTTTACCAGGGCTGAAAACAGCACCGCTCCCGTGTTACCCGCCGAGACGAAAGCGGAGGCTGTTCCGTCTTTTACCAGATTGGTACCTACCACTATCGAAGACTCGGGTTTGCTGCGTATCGCCTCAATTGGGGATTCGTGAGGGTCTATAATCTGGCTGGCGTCGATTATTTTCATATTGAGTTTTGCCACGTTGCGCCCTGCCAGAATAGAGAGTATCTCCTTCCTGCCGACAAGTGCAATTTCCACTTCCCATTCGCGGGCCGCCTTTATGGCTCCCTTCACTATCTCATGGGGAGCATATTCCCCGCCGGCAGCATCAACGGCAATTATCATTTAGCCTCCTCGGTCAATACTCTTTCCCACAGGTCACAGCGTCCACCCCAGCGGGCAAGGACACGCCCGTTAGTCGATATCTGGGCAATCTCACACCGATTGGGGCATCTTTTACACTCGAATGTAGAGGTATGATACTCCATCTCGGTTACTCCGAAGCCGCTGAATTTGCTCTGCCTGTTATTTCCCATCTCTTCATGCACAAGCAGGGCTGCCCCGATAGCCCCCATAACCTCATGGCCGGGAGGTACGATAACCTCGGTCTCAAGCTCTTCTTCAAACGCTTTTATAATAGCCCTGTTGAAAGCGACCCCTCCCTGGAAAACAACCGGAGTTTTCAACTCTTTACCGAGACCGACGTTGTTCAGGTAGTTGCGCACCAGCGCCTGGCATAGCCCGTACAATATATCCTCTGTACTGTGTCCCATTTGCTGCTTATGAACCATATCCGATTCAGCAAAAACAGTGCACCGCCCGGCGATACGTACCGGATTGCGGCTATCCATCGCTCTCCGGCTGAATTCATCCATGCTCATGTTGAGTCGCAAAGCCTGGTGGTCGAGGAAACTGCCGGTGCCGGCAGCGCATACGGTATTCATTCCGAAATCGGTTACTATTCCGTCTCTAATTATAATGATTTTACTGTCCTGCCCGCCTATCTCTATCACTGTTTGCACCTGAGGCATATAAGCTAAAGCGGCGGTGGCATGGCTGGTAATCTCGTTTTTCACGAGGTCAGCGCCGACAATAATACCGGCGAGATAACGGGCGGAGCCGGTGGTAGCCACGCCGCATATTTCAATATCTTCAGGTAACATTTCTTTAATCTCTAAAAGGCCCTGCTGCACCATCTCGATAGGTTTGCCCCGGGTCAGTAAATAGACACGGGCGATAACCGTGTCTTCTGCGTCCAAAGCCGCCAGCTTGGTGGTTACCGAACCCACGTCAATTCCCAGATAGGCTTCCATCGATACTCCTTATACGGCTATTTTTAGCCGGCTTCCGTTACCTGCCCGTCTTTTATGCTTGAGCAGGTCTACAAACGCTTCCAGTCTCGTCAATACGCCCGTTTTGGTCATCTGTTCGTCACAGATAATGGTCAGTACGGGGATATTCTCCCTGGTGGTGGGCATTATATTCTGGGCGATTATCTCCGGCATGCAGGTAAACGGGGCAAGATGGACAATCCCGTCATACTCATTACTATGCAGGACCTTTTCTCCGATGGACTCCCAGCCATCGCCGCCGATATCCCGTTTGAGATACGGCAGGGCTGCCCTGTGTATCCTGTCTTTTTCATTAATGCCAAGAGGATTAAGGAACAGGCTGAACTTGGTCCATTCCGATAGAAACGTCGTCCTCCTTACCTCCACTCCCAGCTTACCCAGTTCGCTTTCAATATCGTAATTAGAAAACGGCTCCAGCACTACATAGAACTCCCCGGTAATACCGACCACAAGCGGTCTTGCGTCCGGGTCTTTCTCAACGTTATTCAATCGCTCGATGTAGCCCGTCTGCACTTCCTTCAGGGTACGACTATCATCGGCTTTATCTATGGCGTCCAGAGCCTCTTTGAATATGCGGTTAGCCGTCCCCTTCTCAATCTCCACCGCCCGCACCTTCTGTACCAATCGCTCTATCCTGTCCATAGCGTTCATTTTTTTCTGGCAAAAAGTGTATACCGATATAATCTTATACCAGGATGCGTTGTTTGCCAGACGTTTTATTATTTTCATCAGCCCCAGCAATTTCTGCTCGGAAACACCCATCTGAATCATTTCGATATTATACCCGAGGTCTTTAAGTATCTTATCCTGTGTTTTGGCATAGTACCCCAGGCGGCAGGTGCCGTAGCTGCCGGGCATGACAAGGGTATCGGCTCCAAGCTCGGCGATTTCGATAAAATTACCCAGTGTCAGTTTAAAGGGTATGCACAGACCTTCCGGAGAGTATTTCACCCCGAGAGACAGGGTTCGCCGGGTATTGGGCGGCGGCGTGACGTAGTCCACATCGAGCTTTTTAAATAACGCTTTCAGAGGTATGTATAAATTTCCTATATGCGGTATTCCTATACGCATACTGCCCGGTCTTTCTTTTTTCTCCTGTATATCATATCGGTAAAGGCTTCAAGCCGGGTAACAACGCCGGCTTCAGCGGTATGCTCCTCCAGCGTGAGACACATAAACGGGGTAGACCCCAGCCCTACCGAATGCCGCCGTACCATATCCATCATAAGAGAATCGGGGCCGCAACCAAAAGCCATTATACCAATAACACCATCGGCACCGCTTTGCAAATAGTGCCCCCCGGCGCCGACAACTTCTTCTTCATATGTCCAGTAAGCTCCTCCGGTTATTTCTGCTATGGCGGATTTCAGCTCGGGAGTGGCGACCATCTCCGGCGTTACTATCCTGTTACCGGACTGCTCCAGCCGGCGGATAAGACGGTGGTTTATATATTCATCGTAGATGAGGTAGGGGTGGCCTATAAGGGCGACGGTGCCCTTTACCCGAGCCGGTCCGGTACGCGTAACTTCCGGTTCTTTCTCCGCCGTCCCGTACATTCCGGCTAACGCTTCGGGCGGGGTAAGTTTGCTGCCAGACATCAACTCACGGTAATCCAGGTACGCCTGCCAGGCTGCCAGACCTGCCTGCCTGACCTTAAAAGGGTTCCAGTTAATGCTCCGCCCCATTGCGTATATGCTCTGGTAAAGTCTGCTCTTTCCTTCATTGACATCGATATCAACCTCCAGCAGCGGAGGGGCTTCGGGAATGACCGCTTTTGTCATATCGGGCAATCCTAGGAACTTGGAGCAGTTATAGACCTTTTTTTCCACGCTGCGCACAGCCGGAATGAATATACGGTCGCACTTATCCACCAGAGAGAGGACATGGCCCAGAAAAACCTTTACCGGCAGGCAGGTATCGGCGACCACGCGTGCAGAACCCTCGGCTAGCATAGCCTGGGTGGTCGGCGGCGAGACTACTACCTCCGCCCCCAGTTCTTCAAAGAAGGTTTTCCACGCGGGGTAGTACTGGTAGTAGAGTAACGCTCTGGGAATGCCTACCCTCATCATATTCCTGAAAATGCCGGAACATGCTAAAGCACCGTTCCGGTTTATTACTCCTCTCGTACACTCGTTACAGCCAGCCGTATGAATAGTCTTTTACTGCCGGCTGAGAAATTCTTCTTTTATCTTTTCCCGTATCCCTGAATCCGCCAGCACATCAACCACCGTCATCGCCATAGCCTTTGCGGCATCAAGCATTCCTCTAATGCCCCTCTCAGAGGCGGCAGCGGCAGCGAATTCGGGAGAATGGACCTGTACCTCTTTATCGGCTATAGCTACAAAAGCATGAATAGCGGGTACGAGCTGACTTACATTTCCCATGTCGGTACTGGCGTATGCCTGTCCGGCGCTGTCAACCGAGATATTACGTCCCATTGACTCCATATTGGCGGCATATAAACCTGCCAGTGTCAGGTTATTGCGCATCGGCGCGTAACATACATCATCCCACTTATATTCAAGTCGGGCGCCGGTAGCAGTGGCAGCCCCGACAAAGCAGTCCAGGACCTTTTCCTTCAATACGCTCAGGTAATCCATATCGGCAGCCCTGACTATAAAATTCCCGGCAGTATAAGCCGGGACAATATTGGCCGCTCCTCCGCCGCTGGTAATAATCCCGTGAATGCGTGCCGTGCTTTTAATGTGCTGACGCAGCGAGTTGATGGCAGCAAAGGAAAGGAGTATTGCCTCCAGGGCATTAATACCCTGTTCCGGTCCGGCGGCGGCATGTGCTGCTTTTCCGAAGAACTCGATATCGAGGGTCTGGCAGGCGAGTGCTTCGGTGGTGGCATCATCGCTCGTCCCGGGGTGTATCATCATAGCCATATCCAGACCGTCGAAGGCTCCTCTTTCCGCCATTAATATTTTACCGCCGTATAGTTCTTCTGCCGGCGTGCCGATAACGAGAATGGTGCCGCCAAGCTGGTCGACGGCACTTCTGGAAGCAATTCCGGCTCCGACGGCGCTGGTAGCTATGATATTATGCCCGCAGGCATGACCCAACTCAGGCAACGCATCATACTCGGCGAGAATAGCTATAACCGGTTTCCCTGTGCCGTAGCTTGCCTTAAAAGAAGTTTTTAGCTGGCAGATACCTTTTCCGATAGTGAAGCTGTTTTTTTCAAGGTATTCCGTCAACCAGCCGGCTGCCTTTACCTCATCGAAACCAAGCTCGGGATTGGAGTGGATTTTCAGGCAGAGTTCGGCTAACTCATCCCGTCTTGTTTCTATTTCGTTTTGAATCGATTCTTTTAATCTTTTAATATCCATGTTCGCCTGCGGGAAAAAACAAAGTAACTCCTATTATAGCCCAACAGAGGTATAATTTCTAGGTTCGGGTGTAGTTAAATCGGCGGCATAAGCTGTTCATCCAGTTATAATTTTAGTTGATTGGCACTTGCTTACCTCACCCCTTACCCCTCTCCAGCCAGTATCATCGAAAATAAAAGAAAATTATTCGGGCTGGAGAGAGGAGTAAAAAAGAGAGGGGGCTTCGTCCCCTCTCTAGAATTCTCTCCCCCTTTCACGCAGTCGAATATCTACTTAGGGAAATTAGGTGCTGCGTGAGAGGGGGATTAAGGGGGTGAGCACAAAACACAATTGAAACAGAACAATATCTCTATTGAATGGAAGCTGATACCAGAGTAGAATAATCCAACAATGAGACAAAGGAAAAACAATTGGCTCAAATATTTTTATTTATAGGAACTATCCTCATAGCATTTCAGATAGTAAGTGATATTGGATACCTAGCATCAGTATCTGCTTTACCATTCGCTTACCCAGTCAGCATAACAATGAAAAAAGTAGGATTAAGAATTTGGAGGGCATCTAGAACCAATATTGGTTATCGTATTGATAACATCCCCAAAAGGTCCGTTAGAGATTGGTTTAGATTCATTATGTGGTGGGTAATATTCATAATTTCATTTAGTATATTGGCAGTCATCACATTAGTAACTCAGCCCGTAATGATTGTTTACATAGTAGTCGGTAGAACACTATTCGCTATAAATCGATTTCTCAATTATGTTTACGAATATTCGTTTGCCCCTTGGGAAATCATTTACCTAGTAATGACACAAAGGTCTATAGACTTAATGAAAATTATATCGATGAAAATATTCAAAAGAAATTTCTTAAAAAAGAGATATTCAGATAAAGCCATCAGAAGAATAAGAAAGAAAAAGGGTGAACTTCCTTTTGTTGCTTTTATCGGATTGGTATTTGTCATTGCAGGC
This sequence comes from uncultured Dehalococcoidales bacterium, assembly GCA_964499775.1. Classification (GTDB taxonomy): domain Bacteria; phylum Chloroflexota; class Dehalococcoidia; order Dehalococcoidales; family UBA2162; genus MGML01. The sequence continues at coordinate 49,996 of CAZCMK010000001.1, forward strand.
TTTGTATTACAGGTAGTTAGTAATTAACCGCTCAAAAATTCTAGCAACGTAAAACGAACAGAACCATGCCTTGCATTTTATGGATAAGTGTGATATACTAACTCTTGATATTAAGTGGGTCTTGTCCCCACTTTTTTCATTATAGTGGAATATTTAGGAATGGAGGTCCTGAACCGAGATGAAGAGCGATTTTCTGCTCGCTATAACACAAATCTCGGCTGAGAAGAACCTGCCCAGCGAAGTAGTCCTATCCACGGTTGAGGCAGCCCTGGTATCAGCCTACAGGAAGGATAATTTTTACCCCAACCAGGAGCTTTCGGTAAAGATTAATCCTACCAGCGGCAAGATACAGGTCTGGGCGGAAAAAACCGTTGTGGAAAACCCGTCTGACTTTGTATGCGAGATATCACTGGAAGAAGCACGCAAGATAAATACGGACGTGGAGTTAGATGAGACCGTTATGGTAGAAGCTACTCCCAGTAATGCCGGGCGTATTGCCGCTCAGACAGCGAAGCAGGTTATCCTTCAGCGTCTTCATGAAGCAGAACACAGCGCCATATTCGAGGAGTACGCCGGCAGAGAGGGTGAAATCGTCACCGGAATGGTACAGCGTATCGAGCCGAGGCAGATACTGGTGGACCTGGGCAGAACCGAGGCGATATTGCCTTCCGCCGAACAGGTACCCGGTGAAAGATACCGGATAGGGCAGAGACTCAAGGCAAGCATCCTGGAGGTAGTCCGAACCAATAAGGGGCCCCGGGTAATACTTACGCGTTCGCATCCCGATTTACTGCGACGACTCTTCGAGATGGAAATCCCGGAGATTTTCAACGGGACCGTTGTCCTGGAATCGATTGCCCGTGAAGCCGGGTACAGGAGTAAAATCGCCGTATCGGCACGCCAGGAGGGTATCGACCCGGTAGGCTGCTGCGTGGGATTGCGGGGCATCAGAATTCAAAACATAGTTAATGAACTGAACGGTGAAAAAATAGACGTTGTCGTCTGGCACAAAGACCTGGCGGCCTTTATCGCCAATGCTCTCAGTCCCGCCCAGACATCGAACGTTACACTCGATGAGAGGGAAGGCGTAGCCAACGTGGTCGTCCCCGACAGGCAGCTATCATTGGCTATCGGTAAAGAAGGGCAGAACGTCAGACTTGCCGCTAAACTCACCGGGTGGCGGATAGATATTAAAAGCGCTTCAGAAGCCGAGGCGGAAAAAGCGGAGATGGAGGAAGCTCAGGTTCCTGCCGAAGCTAAAGAAGAAGCCGAACCGGAACCCGAGGCAGCAGAGGAAGAAGTCGTAATAGATGAACGAATCCTGGAGGAAATCCCAGATATACTCGAGCCGGTCCTCGATGCCGAAGAGAAGGAAGAAGTAGAAGAGGAGGAAGAGGAAGGCGAGCCGATGCCGGCTCTCGATGGTGAACTGGTTGTTTCCGCTGCTTCTTTCGAACAAGCAGCGCCGGAAAAACCTTCGCTACGGTTTGCCGAAGATATCATGGTATCGGCACCGATCAAGGCAAGCACAAAGACCAAAAAGAAGAAAAAGAAAGGTTCTCAGGATAAAGACAGCGAGGAAGGCCAAGGCAGAGGCAGGAAAGCGCAGCATAAGATAGACTTAACCGATTATGAAGATGACGAGTACTAGACAGAATACCACCAGGCACGTACCCCAGCGTACCTGCATTGCCTGTCGGCAGGTTAAAGACAAGCAGAAGCTGGTCCGGCTGGTTCGTGCCGCGGACGGGAGTATAGAGGTAGATACCGCCTGTAACAAGGCGGGACGGGGCGCATATTTATGCCGGAACGAGGAGTGCTGGGAAGCCGGATGCAAGGGTAATCGGCTGGAATATTCCCTACGAACCAGCCTTAATCAGGACAGCCGACAGCGACTCCTGGGCCGGCTGAGAGAAGTTATACCGGAGGACGATTAGTTGGCAGAGGTAAGCAAGCAGGAAAAGGTATCGAAATCATCGGCTAAAGAGGCAGGTTCTTCTTCAACGAAAGCCCGAAAGCTCGAGATACCGGACAGCTTAAGCGTAAAACAGCTAGCCGACCTTTTAGAGGTCAGCGCCGTGGAAGTCATCAAACAACTGATGAGGAACGGCATCATGGCCAACATCAACCAGGCTGTTGATTACGAAGCTGCCTCTGCAATTGTGTCCAATTTCGGTTTCGAGGCTACCTTGAAATCCCGGCCCGGTCGGAAATCGTCCAGCGTTATCAGAGAGATAAAGAACCAGCAACTCCTGCAGGACAAGGACCACAGCGGGTTAAAACCACGCCCTGCGGTAATTACCGTCATGGGCCATGTCGACCACGGAAAGACCAGGCTGCTGGATGCCATCCGGAAGACCAACGTGATGGACTCCGAAGCCGGAGGCATTACCCAGCATATAGGCGCCTATCAGGTGGAAATCGAAGGACAAAAAATCACATTCCTGGATACTCCGGGGCATGAAGCCTTCACAGCGATGCGTGCGCGGGGAGCCCAGGTAACAGATATTACAATACTGGTGGTGGCTGCCGATGACGGAATAATGCCGCAGACCCTCGAAGCGATAGACCATGCCAGAGCGGCAGGAGTACCAATAGTCGTGGCAATCAATAAAATTGACAAAGACGAGGCAAATCCGGAGCTCGTTAAACAGCAGCTTGCCGACGCCGGACTGGTTATCGAAGAGTGGGGAGGCGACACTATCAGTGTTCTCATTTCCGCCAAGGAAAGGACGGGTATCCAGGACCTTCTCGAGAACCTGTTGATTGTAGCTGAGATGGAGGAGCTGAAGGCAGACCCCTCCAAACCGGCGGTTGGCGTGATTATAGAGTCAGAAATGGACAAGACAAAAGGAGCGGTTGCCACCGTGCTGGTACATGATGGAACACTGAAGGTCGGCGATACGGTAGTCGTCGGTAATACCTGGGGCAGAATAAAGGCTATGTTCAATGACGTGGGTAAACAGGTTAGAAAAGCCGGCCCTGCCGTCCCCGTGGAAATACTGGGTTTAAGCGCCGTCTCACAGGTAGGCGATACTCTGACTGCCGTCTCCAGCGAAAAACAGGCAAAAGACCAGGTTGCGAAAAACCAGGCAAAAATCCAGGAGGAGACAGTAGCGGCGATAAAATCGGTCAGCCTAAGCAATCTCTTCGACCAGGTAAGTACCGGAAAGGTGAAAGAACTTGCCGTTGTCCTCAAGACCGACGTACAGGGCAGCATCGAGCCGATAAAGAGTTCTCTAGAGCAACTGGGAACGGATGAAGTCAAGGTCAGGGTAATACACAGCAGCAGCGGTAATGTTACCGAGAGTGACGTTATGCTGGCTATCGCATCAAAAGGAATAATCATCGGTTTTAGTACCACCTCCGAGCCGGGCGCCCAGCGGTTAGCCGAGCTCGAGGGCGTGAATATCCGTTATTATGATGTTATCTATAACCTTCAGGAGGATGTGAGTAAGGCTCTTACAGGTATGCTTGAACCTTCGCTGGTAGAGGTTATCTCCGGCCGGGCGGAAGTCCGGGCGGTCTTTACCAGCGGGAAGAAAGACAGGATTGCCGGTGTTTATGTTGTAGAAGGACAGATACGCCGGGGAGATTCCGTGAGGGTGATACGGCAGGAAGAAACCATTAACGAGACCGTCGTCGCCAGTCTGAGACGCTTCAAAGACGATGTCAGGGAGGTAGCCGCCGGTTACGAATGCGGATTAGGTCTCAGAGATTTCGATGATTTTGAGGCTGGAGATAGGCTGGAGTTCTTCAGAATCGAGGAGGTGAGGTAGGGGGTAACGACTGTGTCACATCGCATTGAACGGTTGAACAGCCTGATTCGTCAGGAAATAAGTGAATTACTGCAACGCCAAGTCAAAGACCCGCGACTTGGCAGTTTTATTGCCGTAACCGAGGTCAGTACCACACCGGACCTGAGATACGCCAAGGTCTACGTTAGCCGCATTGGAGGCGAGGAAGATAAGCAGGAAGTGCTGAAGGTCCTGGCTTCCGCTTCAGGATTTTTCCGCAGAGAACTGGCAAAGAGTCTCAAACTGCGGCGTACCCCTGAGCTGAGCTTTCAGTGGGATGATTCTATTGAAAAAGGCTCACGTCTTTTACAACTCATTGATGAGGTTATCAATCAGGAAGACGAGTAAAAAGACCGCTGATTAACGATGGACGGTATTATCAATATCAATAAACCCGCAGGAATGACCTCTTTCGGAGTGGTAGCCGCGGTAAAACGGCTTTCCGGAGAGAAGCGTGTTGGGCACGCCGGCACTCTCGACCCGGCAGCTACGGGGGTTCTGCCGGTCTGCCTGGGCCAGGGGACGCGTGTCACCGAATTCCTTATGGACAGCACCAAGGCTTACCGGGCCGAGATTCAACTCGGTTCGTCCACCGATACGTATGACGCTTCAGGAAAGACAACTATGGAGGGCGACGCTTCCGGTATAGACCTGACCCGGCTGGAATCAGCCCTTTCCTCTTTTCGCGGTGTAATACAACAGGTACCGCCGGCTTACAGCGCAGTAAAACACAGGGGCAGACCGCTCTATAAACTTGCCAGAGCGGGGGTCACGGTGGAGAGAAAAAGCAGGCCGGTGACAATCCACAGCCTCGAAATCACGGGCTGGCAGCCGCCCGTAGTGACCGTGGAAATAGTCTGCGGTAAGGGTACATACATACGCTCTATTGCCGATGATTTAGGGCAGGTCCTCGGCTGCGGAGCCCATTTGAAGAGCCTGGTCCGTCTGCGTTGTGGACTTTTCGATATAAGAGATGCCGTCTCTTTACAGGAGCTCGAGCGTGCTTTCAGCTGCGGTTACTGGCACCATTTTGTCTATCCGATAGACAGCGTACTTCTGCACTGGGCAGCTATGGTTGTGGATGATAATGCCCGGCAGGATATACTGAACGGCAAGCCTCTGGAAATGAAGGGTGATAACAGAGAAAACACACAGCCGGAACCCAGTGTAACAGCAGCTCCCGCCGGGACCCGCTGCCGTGTTTACGCTCTCGACGGACGCTTCCTGGGCGTGCTGCGTTTCAACGCCGAAAAAGAACACTGGCAGCCGGATAAAGTATTTCGGTAAAAAATACCCTTGTTATTATTCTCCCGAGACACAATAAGGGTTGACGGGGTTCGTTTAAGAGGAATATAGTTCAAGCGATACCAAAGTATACAGAATAAGTAAAGGCTAATCAGCGTTATACGGTTTTTTCCTTTTTTACGGGACAATCAGGCAAAATAGTAGTATAATCTTTGTGGCTCCGGAGTTTCGTTTCTTACGATTGGCGGAGGACTCCGTTGACATTGAAAGCAGTGAAGAGACCGCCTCTGCTAAAAAGTACTATAAAGGATAAAGTAAAGTCCTGAATAACGCGTTTCGAGGCAAGGTTAACCGGTATGAAGATAGCTTTAGTCTCCCCTTATGACTTTGCTTTTCCCGGTGGTGTGACCAGCCATATCTCATCACTGGAACTTTACCTTACCAGGATGGGTCACGAGGTTAAGGTTATTGCCCCGGCATCGAAAGAAGTACCCATCTTCGGAGACAGGTTCATACCTATCGGCAAGCCCCGCCCTATCCCCAGCAGCGGTTCCGTTATCCGGGTCAGTATCTCACTGCACCTGGCTCCTGCCATCAAAGAAGCCCTTGCCAGGGAGAAATTCGACATAATTCACCTGCATGAGCCGTTTATGCCGATGCTCTGCAGCGCCGTGCTGCGTTTCTCAGATGCCACGAATATCGGCACCTTTCATGCCTGGGATGGAAAGCCGGGTTATAACTGTGGTAAACCTATCAGTACCTGGATGATAAAAAGAAGGCTGCACAAGCTTCACGGCAGGATTGCCGTATCGAATATGGCGATGGCTTACGCCCGGAGATATATTCCGGGAGATTATACAATCATCCCGAACGGTATCGATGTGGAGAGGTTTTCTCCGGATGTAGAGCCTATCGAGGAGTTCTGCGACGGTAAACAGAATATACTATTTCTCGGACGACTGGAACGACGTAAGGGCGCTATATACCTGATAAAGGCTTATCACGAGGTGAAGAAACAGGTCCCGAACTCCAGGTTAATCATCGCCGGACCCGGTACCAGGCTCCGCAAGCCGTATGAAAAGTGGATCAGGAACCAGGGGCTGGAGGATGTTGTTTTCATCGGCTACGTATCCGAGGAGGATAAACCCCGGTACTTTAAGACGGCCGACGTTTACTGTTCACCGGCAACTTCACGTGAAAGTTTCGGAATAGTACTGCTCGAGGCTATGGCGGTGGGCAAACCGGTTATCGCCAGCAATATAGACGGTTACTCCAGCGTCATAACTCACGGGCAGGACGGACTGCTGGTACCTCCGAGAGATACAAGCAGTCTTACTCATACTCTGGTCTCTCTCCTGAAAGATAAAAAGCTCCAGCAGGAACTATCTAAAAAGGCGAGACTTACCGCCGAGACTTATAGCTGGCAAAGTATTGCCCAGAGAGTCAATGATTACTATAATAAAGTGCTTGAAGAACGCGGTATAAGACTTTAGCACGGCGGATTACGGAAAGAGTAAGTTTCAGATAAGGTGATATAAAAGGATATTTGCGTGAGTACTGAGAAGGTCATTCCCCGAAAACAAAGGAAAGTGACTAAATTACCCGAAATTCGTAAAAATATAGCCTCCTCGCTTACAAAATCGGTAGTCAGGCTTTTTTCCAGGACATTCATAACTCCCAACATTCTAACCCTGTTCGGGTTCGCTTTGACACTGGGCGCTACGGCTCTAATAGTTACCGGAAACCTTTTTGCCTCCGGTTTCGTGGTACTGGTTGCCGGTTTCTTCGATATGCTGGACGGAGCATTAGCCCGGATTACGGACCAGGTTACCAGGTTCGGCGCCATTCTCGACTCTACGCTCGACCGATTATCCGAGGCTGCACTAATGCTGGGCATACTGGTGGTATTCGCTCAGGAACAATCGGTCCTCGGAATTTCAATAACCGGCGCAGCCTTGATTTTTTCCTTTCTGGTGAGTTATATTAGGTCGAGGGCGGAGGCTTCTGGTCTGGAATGTGAGGTAGGCCTGTTCACCCGGCCGGAGAGAGTAATTATGCTGGCACTCGGCCTTTTACTCAGCCGGTACGATTATGCCCTGACTGCGGCTCTGGGAATTGTGGCGGTCTTCAGTCTGATAACTGCCAGCCAGAGGCTTTTTCATGTCTGGCGACAGACGAGAAAATAACTACCTTTCGGAGGTAAACTATGCCGGTTATTGCTGTTATCGGTGCCCAGTGGGGAGACGAAGGGAAGGGGAAAGTGGTGGATATGCTCGCCGAGAAAGCGGACATAGTAGTCCGTTTCTCCGGCGGTGATAATGCCGGGCATACCATAATCAATCCTTACGGCAAGTTTGCCCTGCAACTCGTGCCTTCCGGTATTTTTTACCCCGATGCCGTCTGCATTATAGGCAACGGAGTGGTGGTAAATCCGGAGGTATTATTCAAGGAAATAAACACACTCAACCAGCGCGGCATCTCCACGGATAACCTTGTCATCAGTGACCGGGCAAACCTGATTATGCCGTATCACCTCGCTCTCGAAGGTCTTGAGGAGGAAGCGCGGGGTAAAGACGCCATCGGCACCACGCGCAATGGCATAGGCCCCGCCTTTGCCGATAAGACGGCAAGACGGGGCATCAGGGCAGCCGACCTCCTTGACAAAGAGGTGTTCGCCAAAAGGCTGGCTTCCATTCTCGAATATAAAAACACCATATTCACCGGGACATACGGGGTCGCCCCTCTATCGCTCGACGAAATATATAACAAATACTGCGAGTTCGGGGAGCGTATGACGCCTTATATCCGCGAGACAACGGCAATTATCGACGAGGCTATAAAACGGGGAGAGCATATACTGCTGGAAGGCGCCCAGGGAACCCTGCTGGACCCCGATTTCGGCACCTATCCATACGCCACCTCGTCGTCGCCGCTTGCGGGAGGAGCCAGCGTGGGCGCGGGAATAGGACCCACCAGAATAGACGCCGTTCTGGGTCTATTCAAGGCTTATATCACCCGTGTCGGCGCCGGTCCGATGCCTACGAGGCTTGATGATGAAACGGGAGAGTTGCTCAGGAAACAGGGCAACGAGTACGGCACCGTAAGCGGAAGGCCGAGGGACTGCGGCTGGTTCGATTCCGTCGCCGCCCGTTACAGCACCCGAATCAACGGCTTTACCGGGGCTGCTATTACCAAGCTGGACAACCTCGATACCCTTACTTACCTGAGAATATGCACGGCGTATGAACTCGATGGTGAGATAATCGATTATTTCCCCGCCACTATTCAGGCTCTGGAGAGAGTCAAGCCGGTATACGAAGAGATGCCGGGCTGGCAAACGTCCATAACCGATATACTGAAATTCGAGGACCTGCCCAGGCAGGCCCGTGACTACATCAACAGACTGGAGGAGCTCATAGGCTGTCCGGTCAATCTTATCTGCGTGGGGCCCGAACGGGGGCAGACTATCCAGAAATCACCTGTCCTGTAATTTCGCTTATCAGAGGTAATAGCAGGAATGGCAACCGTAAGAGCAGCCACGGAAAATGATATCCCGCGCATACTGGAACTGTACGAAGAACAGCTTGTTATCGGGGTGGCGGAGGCTGAAAAGCAGCAGAGTCCTTCTGCCGATAATTACCGGCAGGTTTTCTCGATGATTGAAGCCCTGCCCGGATGCGAGCTGGTTGTTGCCGAGGAGCAGGGCGAGGTTATCGGCACGTTGATGTTCGTGATAGTGCCCAACCTTTCACACCGTGCTTTACCCTGGTCTTTAGTAGAGAACATGGTTGTTGACAGTAAACACCGCCGTAAAGGGATTGGCAGACTGCTTATGGACTACGTCCTGACCGGGGCTAAAGAGGCGGGGTGCTATAAAGTCCAGTTGTTGAGCAATAAAAGTCGCGAAGAAGCGCATAGGTTCTACGAGTCAATCGGCTATAAAGCCTCGGCGGAAGGCTTTCGCCTCTATCTGTAACAGTCCAGACATTGAAAGCTTCGGAATTTTTATCCCCACCCCTTAGTTTATCTATTCCCACCCGCCCCTCTTAACAACTCCACTATATCTTCTTTATAAATACTATCCTGTCTATCCCCGGTCCGCCGTAGTCCCTGAATACCGGAATACCCTCCTCATCTGGTTCACCGATGAGCTCCATGCCGAGACCACGGTGAAAAGCGACCGAGACTTTATTTGACGGTGATGTGATTGCCTTTAGCTTATTGCAGCCGTGCTTTTTTGCTATCTCTATAAAATGCTCGTAAAGCCGGCGGCCGATGCCCTGTTTCTGATACGCCCGGCGTACGCCGACAAACTTAACGTAGGCAACCGTAGCCGTCTGCGAAAAGAGACCAAACAGGTAACCGATTACCTTCTCACCTTCTTTTATCACGTATGCCGTATTACCGAACTCATAGAGATAGACCGGGTTATGAAGACTTTTTGTACGTTCATCGCCCAAGAAATCAGCGATGTCGGTGATAATCTGGTCGAAATCGGCTTTAGTACAGAGAGTTATTTTCATGCTTCTCCACCCTTGTAATCCCGAATCCAATATAGACTATGTCCATTTAAAATTTCACCCTCTTCCCGATTTTATCAGGGAGAGGGTGAATAAATGGTCAAGTATGTTTAGTTAATTAAACCGGCAAATCAATCTTATATTTCTTGACGACTTCCATAATCTGGGCTGCCGTTTTTTCATCCGGTTCGCAGAGGGGGAGGCGCGTATTTCCAACCCTGAATCCTACCTGGTTCAAAGCGTATTTCACCGGAATCGGGTTGGCGACGAGAAAGAGGGCGTTGACCAGCGGCAGCAGGTGACGGTGTATATCAGCGGCTCTGTCCGTTTTGCCGTCGATGAAGCTGTAAATCATCTCGCTGATTTGTTTACCCACCAGATGAGAGGCAACGCTGATTACCCCGTACCCGCCCAGGGCAAGAATGTTCAGGGTATCGGTGTCGTTACCGCTCCAGATGCGGAAACCTTCACGCGCACGGCTGATGGTGTGTGATACCTGCTGCATATCCCCGCTGGCTTCTTTAACGCCGATAATATTATCTATCTGGCTCAGCCTGACAATCGTGTCCACCGAAAGACTCCGGACGGTACGGGAAGGGACATTGTAGAGGATACAGGGCAGGCTGGTGCTCTCTGCAATCGTTTTGAAGTGACGGTACAAGCCTTCCTGGGTAGGGTTGTTATAGTACGGCACCACGAGCAGGCAGGCATCGACGCCGATTTTCTCCGCGCCTTTTGTAGCCTCTACAGCCTCGGCGGTACTATTGCTACCGGTACCGGCTACAACCACTCCACGGTCGCCGACCGCCGATTTAATCTCGCTGAAGAGCTTATACTCCTCTTTACGGACAAGAGTCGGCGATTCACCGGTTGTCCCGACAACGACTACACCTTCGCTCCCGGAATCCAGCAGGGCTGTAGCCAGCTTTTTCGCCTGTTCGTAATCGACTTCCCCCTTCTCATCAAAGGGGGTTACCATCGCTGTCAGCAGTCGTCCTATCGGTTTCATTTTTCTCACCTCCCGGTCGCACCCAGTTTCTTTTAATCATCTCTTCTGCAATCTGGACGGCATTCAGAGCCGCTCCTTTTCTCAGGTTATCGGACACAACCCACATAGCCAGACCGCGCGAGTGTGAAGCGTCCTGGCGGATACGCCCGACATATACTTCATCGGTGCCGGCTGCCGCCCACGGCTGCGGATAGAGACTGATAACCGGGTCGTCCAGCACTTTTATTCCCGGAGCCTGGGCGAGGATACGCCGCGCGTACTCGGGAAGCATAGGGTTGGTAAACTCGATATGCACAGCCTCGCTGTGACTGGTAAACACGGGAACACGCACGCAGGTAGCCGAGATGCTTATCTCAGGAGCGTGCATTATTTTCCTTGTTTCCTCAACCATCTTCCATTCTTCTCTGGTATAACCGTTGTCAAGGAAAACGTCTATCTCCGGCAATACATTGAAACCTATCTGGTGGGGAAAGACGTGGGGAATGGTACTCTGTCCCTCCAGCACCTGTTTTGTCTGCGTCGCCAGTTCCTCTATGGCGGCAACGCCGCCCACTCCGGATACAGCCTGGTAAGTATCTACCACAATCCGCTTGATGGGGTTAACCTTGTACAGCGGATTAAGCGCCACCACCAGTTGTATGGTCGAGCAGTTCGGATTGGCTATTATCCCCTTATGCAGCCGGATATCTTCCGGATTGACTTCGGGTACCACCAGCGGTACCGAAGGGTCCACTCTGAAAGCGGAACTGTTATCGATTACCACAGCCCCTGACCGGGCGGCTATCGGCGAAAAGTATTTGCTGGTCTCAGCCCCTGCGGAAAACAGAGCGATTTCCATATCCTCGAACGATTCGCGCACGGTCTCCCGGACTTCGACCTCCTGGTGGTTGACGTACATCTTCTTACCGGCGGAACGGTCCGAGGCAAAGAGACCGACCGATTCCATCGGAAAGTTACGCTGTTCCAGTATTTTTATAAATTCCTGCCCTACCAGTCCGGTAGCGCCGACAATTGCAACTCTATACCCTTTCATTCCTTTCACCTATAACCCGAGCAATACATCCAGCCCGTATACGAACTCTTTACGCTTTACCACTTCCTTCACGGCGAGAAGTACGCCCGGCGTATAACATTCACGGTTGATAGTATCATGCCTTATCCTTAAAGTCTGCCCTGCCGCGCCCAGGATAACTTCCTGATGCGCCATCAGGCCGGGCAGTCTTACTGCATGGATAGACACACCTTCGACTTCCTCTCCCCGGCTTTTATAATTTTTATCTATATCATGAGGTCTGGGAAACGATTTTTCTCTTGCTTCCGCCATCTGTCTGGCCGTCAGAAGTGCCGTCCCCGATGGTGCGTCGGCTTTCTGGTTATGGTGCAGCTCTATAATTTCAGCCGAGTCCATGTATTTGGCGGCTATCCTGGCGAGGTGCATCATCAGTACCGCACCGAGGGCGAAGTTCGGCGCCATCACGATGCCGATATTATTCGTCTTTACCAGTTGCTCAAGTTCGCCGCGCTCGTCAGTACTCAGACCGGTAGTCCCGATAACCAGGTTTACCCCTTTTCTGGCGGCGGCACGAGCCGCCGGCATGGTAGCTTTAGCAACGGTGAAATCCACCATGACGTCCGCAGGACACTTATCCAGAATTTCGCCGACATCCTTTGAGATGGGGACTTCTCCCGAGCCATCGGGTAAAGCGAGGGTCTTACCGGTAGCCTGCAGGTCTACAGCGCCGACCAGCAGTGTTTCCGGCTCCCGGCATACGGCACTGACTAACTCACGCCCTACTTTTCCCAGTGCTCCATGCACTATTACCCTGATTGGTTCCATGGCTCCGCTCCTTCATATTCCTAACGACGCTTATTCCGGAATGGCTGGGAGCGCTGAGGAGGGCGGGTTCCGCTTTGCGACCTGAAAGGGTAATCCGCGGATGGTGCATTCTCCGCATTACCCCCCGAAGTTTCGTCAGACTTTTCCAGCACTGCTCTTCTCGACAGGTTGACCCTGCCGAGGTTATCTATTTCAATCGCTTTGACCATTACCTCATCGCCGACCGATACGACGTCCTCCACACTGCCCACCCGGTAGTCGGCAAGCTCGCTAATGTGTACCAGCCCTTCCTTGCCGGGGGCAATCTCCACCATCGCTCCGAAGTTCAGTATACGGGTAACCTTTCCCGTATATACACTGCCGATCTCTATTTCCTTTGTCATGTTCTCGATAATCTCGATTGCCTTACGGGCCGCGGCTTCATCGGATGAACCGATAAGGACAGTGCCGGTATCGTCGATATCGACGGTTGCCTTCGTCTCTTCGATAATCGACCTTATGGTCTTTCCTCCCGGCCCGATAACAGTGCCGATTTTTTCGGTGGGAATCATTATCTTATAAACTCTCGGCGCATATAGGCTGAGCTCAGGGCGGCTTTCACTTATCGTCCTGTCCATCACTTCCAGAATGGACAGCCTGGCTTCCTTCGCCTGCTGTAAGGTCTTCTCTATGATTTCAGTCGACAGCCCGTTTATTTTGGTGTCCATCTGGAGGCCGGTTATTCCTTCGGTCGTACCGGCTACCTTGAAGTCCATATCGCCGTAATTATCTTCGCTGCCTTCGATATCGGTCAGAATGGCGTAATTGCCGTTATCGTCCGTAACCAGTCCCATGGCTATACCTGCCACCGCTCTCTTTACGGGTATTCCGGCATCCATGAGCGAAAGACTGCTGGCGCAAACACTCGCCATCGATGTACTGCCGCTCGAGCTGAGAACCTCGGAGACGAGACGGATTGTATAAGGAAAGTCCTCATCTCTGGGCAGTATCGCCTGAAGGGAACGTTCAGCCAGGGCGCCGTGACCGATTTCACGTCGGCTGGGCGTGCCGATGCGCCTCACCTCGCCGGTAGAGAAAGGAGGAAAGTTATAGTGGTGTATAAACCGTTTGGTCTCCTCTATTCCCAGTCCGTCGAGCTGCTGCTCTTTTCTGGTGGAGCCGAGTGTGGTAATCGTCATTACCTGGGTCTGTCCTCTGGTGAACAGGGCCGAGCCGTGAGTACGCGGCAACAGGCTGACCTCGCAGGTTATAGGTCTTATTTCAGACAGTCCGCGTCCGCTGATTCGATGGCCTTTTTCCATGATACTGCTTCTGATTTCAGCCCTGATTCTTTTATCGAGAACCGCTGAAACGTCTTCCTCCGAAATGTCCCCCGGTTTCTCTAAAAGCTCCCTGGTTATCTCTGACAGTTCTTCTTCACGTTGGGACTTATCGGCGTTGCTCAGAGCCTGAGCGAGCTTCTCATCTATTTTTCCAGCAATTGTTTCATAAACGTCCGGAGAAACTTCGCGAGGCTGGACTTCAACCTTGGGTTTACTATAAGCCTGGTGGACCTGCTCCTGGATTTTTATGATTTCCTGGTTCGCCTCGTGACCCATGGCAATAGCCCCGAGTATAACATCCTCGGGCACCTCATCGGCTCCCGCCTCTACCATGACCACGGTGTCTTTCTTACTGGCGACAACCAGGTCGAGTTTACTTTCTTCGAGCTGGGGTAAAGTAGGGTTCAGTACCAGCTCGTCGTTAAGATAGCCGATACGCACGCTGCTCACCGGCCCGGCGAAAGGCACGCTCGACATCGATAAAACGGTCGAGCTGCCGATAACCGAAAGAATGTCGGCATCGTTTTCAAGGTCTGCCGAGAGGACGGTAATGACCAGCTGGATGTCTCTACGCCACTCTTTGGGCAGAAGGGGACGCAGCGGTCGGTCCGTCATACGGCAGGCAAGTGTAGCCTCCTGGGTCGGGCGCCCTTCCCTGCGGATAAAACCGCCGGGAATTTTACCGGCTGCGTATAATCTTTCTTCATAGTCGACTGTCAGAGGGAGAAAGTCCACGCCTTCGCGGGATTCTTCACTGACGCAAAGGGTAACGAGGATAACGGTGTCCCCGTACCTGACAGTCACGGCGGCTTCCGCCTGTCCGGCGATTTTTCCTGTCTCTATGACGAGCTTCCTGCCGCCTATTTCACATTCTGATGTATAGGGTGTTAACAATATTTACTCCTGTATTACTTTTATTTTCTCTTTTATTTCCGCAGCCCGAGTTCCTTGATGAGGTTGCGGTATCGCTCGACATCCTCATTCATGAGGTAAGCAAGCAGCCTTCTTCTTTTACCGACCAGCATAATCAGGCCGCGCTGGGTATGGTAATCGTGCCGGTTTGCTACCATGTGCCCGGTAAGCTGGTTGATTCTCTCCGTGAGTATCGCCACCTGCACCTCGGTCGAGCCCGTATCACCCTTATGACGGGCGAACTTCTCTATTGTTTCTGTCTTTTTTGCTTTGTCCAAATTCCACTACTCCTGTATTAATGACGTTAATCCGCCTGCTTAACCAACTATTGAGTATAACATAAATAGAGAATTATAGCACAAACCATGAAATATTCAAAAAGAGTTTCCCCCGATTGAATATGGAAAAGGGGAGTAAAAGGAAAAGGAGCATTTTTATTTCCCCCTTTTCAAAGGAAGAAGCTATTTCCTATTCTTGAAAGAGGTTGACATAAGGGCATAATCGCCATATACCTGCCCGCTATACGATACTTCGGCAAGCGGGGGTGAGTAAGAATATTAACCAATATATAAAGTCCTCTTACAATAACCCTATTTGAGTCTGGTTGGCTAAATCAAATTGTATCTTCAGTTCTACGTTTTCAGTGTTGACGGGCTGTGCGGGCAGTGATAGACTTGCGTATCATTGCTAGTATATGAGCAGATATAAATTTAACTAAAGGAGGATACATAGCCTATGAACGGACCTTGACGCAGTCACTCATTAACCACCTTCATCCGCCTGATTTACGTATTCCAGTTCTTTTTCGATTTCATACTCGTCTATGCGGTAGACAAGCTGTTTTTACTATACAGAGGACTATCACTGTATGAAATCGCAATCATCCTCGCCGTCTGGGGCGTCCTCACCATTCTCCTGGAAGTACCGACCGGCGCGTTAGCCGACCGATGGAGCAGAAAGTACGTGCTGGTACTTTCAGGGCTGTTCTTCTTTTTATGCTATTTAACGTGGCTCTTCAGTTATTCATTCTGGTTATTTCTTCTCGGCATTGCTTTCCGCACGCTCGGTGGGACACTTGTCTCGGGTACACTCGAAGCCTATATCTACGATTTCCTGAAGATACACGGAAAAGAAGACGAGTTCGAGAAGATATGGGGCAGGGGTACAGCCCTCAATGCTATCGGCATAGCCATAGCCCTGGCTATCGGCGGTATTGCCAGCCAGTATTCTTATGAGCTGGTGCTGGTGTTTTCAGCGTTATCTCCTCTGGTTATCGTGGTTGTTACATTGCTGTTGCCAGATATTAAGTCTGATGCTCCCGCAGGCGGGAAAGGCTATCTAGCTTACTTCATAGGCGGTATCAGGCGGGCTTTCTCCAGTAAAGTACTTGTAAGAATATTGATCTATTCGGCAATCGTTTATGCCGCTCTCGGCATGCTTGATGAGTACGACCAGGTTCTGATGTCCTCCTGGCTGGGTCTGCCGAATTCATTCATAGGAATCTGGCTGGCTACATGCGTGGCGATAAGCAGTATCGGGGCTTTCTTCGCTCACAAGGTGAAAAACATGGGCTGGAAAGTGCTTAATCCCATCGCCGTAGCGACCGGAATCCTTCTGATAATCGTTACATTTTTCAGGTCTCCGTTTCTGCTGGGGATACTGGTATTGATGTATGTTTTTGCCCTTTTGATAAGCGTAATCGTCCAGGGGATGATACAGAGGGAAATAGCTACGGACGAACGGGCTACCATCACATCGGTAAATGCCGTCGTGACAGAGGCGGGAGCCACCGTACTGGGGCTTGCCTTCGGTTTTATCGCCAATCAATACGGTATTCAGGTGGGATACGGCTTTTTCGGGGTTGTTATTCTGGTTTATATGTCGGGACAGTTAATCATCGGAAGGATTAAGAGCAGAAACGTAAAATAAAAACATTCAAGAAAACATTGTTAATGGCAGTTCCTTGACCTGATTACAGGCAGAGTGTATATTGGAATTCAGGTAAGCCATGCACGTTGGTATTTGCAGTATCAGGTTTCGTATCCCTGAGAACGGGTCTCTCAAGGATAAGCGGCGGATTTTGAAGTCCATTATCAGCCGGGTGGCAAACAAGTTCAATGTTTCGGTGGCTGAGGTCGATGATAACGACTCATGGCGACTGGCCACCCTGGGAATCTCCTGCGTGAGTAACGATAAAAGGCATGTAAATGAAGTGCTCTCCAAGGTAGCGAACTTTGTCTCCGACGCCCGTTTTGAAGTTGAGATACTCGATTATAAAATAGAGATAATTCCGGTTTTTGATATCTAATAAAACAAATCCTTTCCTTGAAGTCCCGAAAAGAGGACTCTAATGGACACTGCGGCTTTCATTCAGTATCTGCAATCCCAGCCCACCTATAACGGACAGATTGCCCATGTGGAGCATATTCCGTCCCGGGAGGCGGTCGGCGCCGGACTTGACGAGCCGATATCGCCCGGACTCCAGAGCTGCCTTGATAAGAAAGGGATGACGTCGCTCTATACACACCAGGCACAGGCGGTGAATAATGCGTGTCAGGGCAGGAATGTCATGGTGGCTACATCCAGCGCCAGCGGTAAAAGTCTTTGCTACAATATCGCCGTGCTGGAAACGCTCCTCAATGAAACGGACGCCCGCGCCCTTTACCTCTTTCCGACCAAGGCGCTGGCTCAGGACCAGCTGCGCGTCCTGAAAGAAACGTTTACCCCCGGTCTTTTCAGGGCTGAGGAATTCTCCACCTTCGACGGTGATACGCCCTATGGAGAACGGGCAGATATTAGAAAGAGGGCAAGAATAATACTGACCAATCCTGACATGCTCCACGTGGGTATCCTGCCCAATCACGGCGTATGGTCGAGACTGCTGCGAAACCTGAAGTACGTGGTAATCGACGAAGCCCATTCCTACCGTGGAGTGTTCGGTTCTCACGTTTCAGGTGTGCTGCGTCGGCTGCGCCGGCTGTGTAAACATTACGGTTCGAGTCCGCAGTTCATCTGCTGCTCCGCTACCATAGCCAATCCCGGCGAACACGCCGAATCACTGACCGGACTTCCGTTTACGGTGGTAGACGATGACGGTTCGCCTCACGGAGAGAAGGACTTCGTCTTCTGGAACCCACCGATAATCGATATGAAGAAAAGCGCCCGACGCAGCGCCAACAGCGAGGCTACCCATCTATTTACCGAGCTGGTGAACCAGAGCGTGCGGACACTCACCTTTGCCCGAAGCCGGCGGCTGACCGAGCTTATCTACACCTATTCGCGTGACAGACTTGCCGATATTAATCCGCCATTAGCGAGAAGGATTAAAGCATATCGCGCCGGGTACCTTCCCGAAGAGCGGCGGCAAATCGAGAGGGAGCTTTTCGGCGGCCAGCTTCTGGGAGCGGTGTCTACCGTCGCCCTTGAGCTTGGAGTGGATATCGGCGACCTCGAAGCTACCGTGCTTACAGGCTATCCGGGCAGTATCGCCAGCACCTGGCAGCAGGCAGGCAGGAGCGGCAGGGGTAAAGAAGGCTCGATGAGCTTTTTAGTCGGGCTCGATAACCCTCTCGACCAGTATTTTATGCACCACCCGGAAACCTTTTTTCAGAAAAGCGTCGAGAACGCGCTGGTCAATCCGGACAACCACTATATCCTGAGAGCCCACCTGCTCTGCGCCGCCTGGGAGCAGCCGATAACCGCCGGGGACGAGGAGTACTTCGGGAGTCACTGCGCCGAGGAAACGGCGGAGCTGGAAAAGCAGAGCTTACTAAGGGAACGCAGGCAGAAGTGGTACCTCTCACCGACCATCTCATATCCGGCACAGGCAATCGGCATACGCTCCACCGGCGGGGAAGACTACGCCGTAATAGATACCTCGACTGCCGCCCTGATGGAGACCGTAGACGCCAGCGTAGCCTTCTTCCAGATACACCCCGGGGCGATTTACCTACACCAGGGAACACCTTATTTCATAAACGACCTCGACCTAGCCGGACATACCGCCTACGCTACGGCTACCGACGCCACCTATTATACCCAGACCAAGGAAATAGAAGACCTGCGTATTAAAAAGACAATCGACAGCCGGGTCTGCGGGTCGGTGAAGGTGTATCTTGGCGAGGTCGAAGTGACCAATAACGTGGTCGGCTTCAAGAAAATGCTTCAGTACACCGAAGAGGTAATCGGTGAAGAACCGCTTTCCCTGCCGCCACTACAGTTTCCCACCGTGGCTTTCTGGTTCGACCTGCCTCCGGAGACCGTTCAGGGACTGGAGAAAGCGCAGCTCGACTTAGCGGGAGGACTGCATGCCACCGAGCACGCAGCTATCGCCATGCTCCCCCTGTTTACGCTGTGCGACCGCAACGATATCGGCGGTATTTCTACTGCGCTTCACCCCGACACCGGCAGGGCGCAGGTATTCATCTATGACGCCTATCCGGGCGGGATAGGGATTGCCGAGAAGGGGTTTACACTGGTGGAAGACCTGTGGCAGGCGACCCTGGACGCTATTTCGGAATGTCCCTGCCAGGACGGCTGCCCTAGCTGTATACAATCGCCTAAGTGTGGTAATAATAATAAACCTCTGGATAAAAAAGCGGCGATAGCACTCCTGAAGGGGCTGCTTTCCAACTCCGGGAAGAAAAAATGAAAAAGTTGATAACAGCTTTGATGTTGATAACAATGGTTACAGGCTGTCTTACCGGCTGTGGTGGAGAGACTGATGAGGTCGAGCCTGTTGCGTCGGAATCAAACCGCTGGCTGGAGCTCTTAAGAATCCTGCCGGAAAACGAGGTTACCCTGAAAGCAGCTTATCTCCAGACTGCGGAATTCGCGGACATTATAAGAAAGCAATTTCCTGAAGTACCCGAAGGAAGTCTTATGTCAGCGGAATTAGTCGCCCATAATAACCTTCCCCTCTTCGCAAAAACATCCTACACCGACGAGGAATGGAAGGAAACCGTCGGTTTTACCATCATGGATGTAACAGAATCGATAGTGGCGACCAGTGGGCCACCTTCCGATTACCAGGCGGTACGGGGGGAGTTTACCGCGGAAGATATCGAGAACGCTGCCAGGACCGGTCCTCTTAATGAGCATATGGAAGTGGTGTCTTATAAAGGTTATGAATTCTATAGCTGGGGTGAAGACCGCGCTATACACTTGGACTGGCGCAGTGGGGTACGGAATCTAGGCCGCGGGCACCGGCTGGCTTACGTTGACGGATTCGCTCTGTGGATGCTGTGGACGGACGGTATAAAAGAGATGATTGACAGCTATGAAGGTAATATACCGTCGCTGGCGGATAATAAAGAATATCAGCAATTAGCTACTGTGCTTGAGGATATGGGTACAGCAACCGCCTGTTTCTCTTACGATTCCGTATCTATTTCCGATTTTATGGAAATATTCAGTGAAAACTTAGAAGAAATCAGGCAGAGAGGTCGGGAACAACAGATAGAGGAATTCGAAAATGAACCGCTACTCAAAGCGTTTTCGTCCTTTGCTACCGGAGCAGGCGAGGACGAGGATGGTACCTATCTCGTAATCGTCCTGATGAACCCGGATGAGGGCGCGGCCAAAGCTAATGTCGACCTGCTGGAGCAGCGGATAAACGAATCGCAGATGTACCCGTATACTTCAAGCCCTCAGGGTCTTTCCGGGAAATGGACGGACAACGACCGCATAGAAAGCATGGAAATATACAGTGACGGGCGATTAACCGTGGCTAAACTATACGGTCCGGTTTTCATCAACTGGGATGGTCTCAGTAGTGTCGGAACTGTCGGTGGACCGTATATTCCACTGCTTCTGCATGAATAAACGAAAATAAACCTGCGATACAAGACAGGTGAAACAAGCCAAGGAAAAATGAAAAAGCTGATAACAACTTTGATGTTGATAACAACGGTTACAATCGGTTTTTCCGGCTGCGGTACTCCGGTGGATACCTCGCCCGACCAGATAGTGACCTTCCCCGACCCGGCCTTTGAGGAACGTATCAGGCATACTATCAATAAGCTGGAAGGCCTGATTTACATCGGCGACCTGGCAAAGATTACCCACCTTAACGCCCACCAGAGTAACATTACCGATATCAGCGGGATAGAACACTGCTGCAACCTCAGGAAGCTGTATATCTATGATAACCAGATAAGCGATATTTCCCCGCTGGCTTCACTGACCAGCCTTGAAGTGCTTACCGCATACTCCAATATCATAACCGACATCTCGGCATTGAAAGACCTGGTTAACCTGACCCAACTCTGGCTTCACCGGAATTTTATAACCGATATTTCCGCCATATCTTCCCTCAGCGAACTGCGGATTCTGGACCTCCATAAAAATAGTATAACTACCCTTCCTTCGATGGAGTCACTCACCAAGCTTCACACAATATACCTGCATGAGAACCAAATAACGGATATTTCACTCATGGCTTCACTGACCAATATCAAAATACTATATCTCTCATCCAATCAGGTCTCCGATGTTTCCGCACTGGCTTCCCTGCCCAGGCTCAGTTACCTCCACCTCGAAGACAATCTGATTACGGACGTATCTCCGCTGGGGAAAATCGGGCAACTTGAACTATTAAATCTGGAGGGAAACCGGATAGAGGATATATCTGCTCTGGCGAGACTGAAAAACCTGCAAAGACTGGACCTGGAAAGGAACCGGGTAGTCGACGTATCTCCTTTACTCAGCCTGAGGCTACTGGCGGATATAGACCTCTCGGATAACCTTATAACGGATATCAAACCGCTGGTTGATAATACGAGTTATAATACATTTACGGATATTAAACTCGAAGGAAACCCGTTAAACGACGAATCACTGAATACATATATCCCCCAACTAAGAGAAAGAGGAGTGGATATCAGCTGGTGAATAACGAATACAGAAGCGTCGGTAGCCGTTACGGAGGCAAACCGGTGGCTTTCTCCTGGGACCCGTTTGCTTACAAACAGACAACCGATGCGGAGTCGAGGTTCGGGTACAGAGATGCCAGAGACCCGGAACAGGCACCGAGGCCGGAGCGGGGGGACAAAGCCCTCTTGATCGGAGCGGTGGTAGGGATAAGCCTGGGCTGTATAACAGGGTATATAATAGGCAGTAACCTGCTGGGTATCGGCGGCTTTTTTCTCGGACTCATCGCCGGAGCTATAATCGGTGGGTTAATCGGCCTTACGATAGGCAATTACATAAAAAAGCGGGTGAACACGCCACCCTCGAAAAAGGCAGATTCGGAAGAAGGGCCGTTTGTAAGTAAGCAGCGATAATGTCAAGATTGTATGGGTCGCTGCCGGTAAACATATAATGGTTAAGGAGAATGCGGAAATATACAGGATGGATGTAATAGTGAGTACCACGGTTACACGCTTTCCGGGCAATACCGTACTGTTCATGATTCCGCATGGCGACCCTTTCGGCTATAAACACGCAATCGAAGCCGAGGAAAGGATACGAAACAGAAGCAGCAAAGACCCCGAACAGGCGCCACGCCGGGAGCCAGGAGATAAATACGTTATACTCGGGACCGTACTGGGTATATCAATCGGCTGCCTGGTGGGTTTTATTATCGGGAGCAGCTTCTTCGGTATCGGCGGAGTATTCGTCGGGCTCATCGGAGGAGCCGTATTCGGCGGATTTATCGGCTTGACGATAGGCAGCTATATAAAAAAGCGGGTGAATTCACCACGCCGGAAAAAGGCAGAGACCGGAGAGGAGAGACCTTTTATCAGGTAACATATGATTGAGATAAGCATTAATCCGATAGCTTTCCTGGGTGTCAGGTGGTACGGGATTTTCGTTTCTCTGGGTATTGCCGCACTTGTCCTCTGGGTGGCGTGGCAGGTAAGTAAAGAAAAAAGGGCTTCCCTGGATACGGTATTTGTAGCAGCGATTGTCGGCATCCCTTCCGGCGTGGTGGTATCGCGGGCACTTCACGTAATCGACCTCTGGGACTACTACAGCCAGTTTCCGGGGGAAATTATCGGCGGTTCGGGTATGAGCATATACGGCGCCATTCTGGGAGCTATTCTGGGTATCTGGGTTTGCAGCAAGTTCACCAGATTCCAGTTCGGCTACCTCGCAGACCTGATAGCGCCCGGGCTGATACTTGCCCAGACTATCGGCAGGATAGGCTGCACTATAAACGGCTGCTGCTATGGTAATGAGTGTTCTCTGCCCTGGTCTGTTACATACCTTCACCCTGCTAGCTTTGCCCCTATCGGGGTTGCCATCCATCCCACGCAGGTCTACGAGATAATATTTCTAGCGATTATTTTTGGCATTATCCTGATGTTAAGAGGCCGTCTCAGGCCGGACGGCAGGCTGTTTTTAACCTATCTGGGGATATACTCTGTGTGGCGTTTCGGTCTCGGTTTCCTGCGTGAAGGTACGCCGTTTCTGTTCGGTCTGCACCAGGCGCAGGTAATAGGCATAATCGTCCTAGTTATCGTTATCCCCTTACTGGTGTTCAGGACGAAATGGGGGAAGGCTGAGATAGTGAGTCCGGATGAGACGGAAGAGACGGAACATCCTGACGAAGAAACACAAAATGTCACCGAAGAACCGGTTGAAAATAATAGTGAGGTGGAGTGATGGAAACACTGGATGTAATCATTGTTTGTTTCTGGCTGGTCGTTGCCGTCTGGGTAGGCTGTTTTATAGTGGTAGCCGTGGATTCAGCCTACCGCCGTATCAGCCCCGTTTTCTGGCGTCTTGCCGGTCTTTTCGGCGGTCCGTTTGCCCTGCTGGCATACGGGCTTGTCCGGGAGCGGAAAGCACAGGAAAAGTAATCCTACCCCCGTTAGTAGAAAATAACTCCCCCTGCTAGCTGTGCCTGTTAATAATCGAGAGGTTCCAGGTACGTTTGTCGTCGGCAAGCACACCGCCGATTGTGGAGGTTCTTATATCATCGCCCTGGTTGGTGGCGGCTGATATTTCATAAATAAACCCGGCAATCTCCTCCGGCGTCTCTGCCTCTAATTTCACCACCGGAAGTTTCCCTGATACATCAAAAGCAACGGGATTTTGCATATCACCGCTGTAAGTAGCAACGCCGGTCAGAGTGCCCGGTTCCGGGTTTATCCGGTAAGTTCTCGCCGGCGGACTATCCGTTACTATACTCAGAATGTATACCGGCTCGTCTTCACCGGCGTGGAAGGTTGCTACAGCGGCAATCCTCGGGGTATGCAGGCTGTCCGGTTCATAATTGGCACCGTCCATTATCGTTTTCATGTACTTCTCTTCGGGTGAGGATTCGCAATGGTAAATGAGGCGGTATGTTTCAAATACAGCCTCTGTCTGGATGCCGTTACTGACCGCGGCAAGGCCGATTTGATTATCAGTCTTAACAGCCGTATAGTGCCTCAACCAGTCGTAGGGCTCATCACCGGTCGGACCTATAATTATCCCGTGCTCGGTAGACACAGCTTTTCTTTCCCGGCTCTGCGGACTGCGTCCCGTGACCAGATAAGCCAGTGCCGGCTTTCCTTTCGCCGTCAAGCCGAGGAACAATTGCCTTCCGGGGTAAGGTCCGTTCGGATTTTTCATGATACTCCCTCCTGCTACGTGCCGGTTTTTTTCATTATCCGCCCGGTTCGAAATCGAGAATGTTCAACCTGAGTTGCTCCTGTCCGCCCCAGCAATTCAATTCCAGATTATATACTATGTCGAGCGACTGAGATACCTCGTTTAGGTAGTTACCGAGTCCGAAGCCTACCGCATCCCAAACCATAGAGTCCTGTTTCAGTTTCATCCTTACGTGAGAGCCGTCACTGCCCATTGTACCGAGGCTGACGACTTCTGCGTTTCGGGTGAGGAAAGTGGGAGCAGGGTTTCCCTGCCCGAACGGCGCCATCTTCTGGAGAGTCGAGTAGGTATCTCCCCCGAGTTCCGGCAGGGTAACTTCGGCGTCGATATCTATCCTGGGGCGAAGGTCCACGCCTTCCAGCTCGGCAGCCGCCAGTTCGATGAGTTCATGCCGGAGGCGGGGCAGGTCTCTGGTATGGAGGCCGATTCCTGCCGCCCGGGAGTGCCCGCCGAAATTGGTAAGAAGATGGCTGCACCGGTTAAGAGCGTTGATAATATCGAACTCGGGAATACTTCGACAGCTCCCTCCACTGAACCGCTCGCCCGTCCTGACCACTATTACCGGGCGGTAAAATTCCTCAGACAGCCTTCCGGCTACCAGTCCCATTATACCGGCGGGATAGCTTACATCACTGGCTATTAAGAGCGGCATATCCAGTTGAGGCATCACCTGCTCTCTGGCTTTTTCCAGGGTCCGCGCGGTCAACCTCTGCCGTTCGGTGTTTTTTTGCTCCAGCCAGCCTGCAAGCTCCCGCGCCTCATCCTCGGAGTCCGTCATAAGCAGTCTGTAGCTGCTCATGGCGTGTTCCAGTCTGCCGGCGGCGTTCAGGCGAGGAGCTATTGTCCACGATATGTTTTCGCTGCTAATACCGTTTGACTCCAGTCCCGACCGGTTGATTATCTCTCTTATGCCCAGTCTCGGAGAAGTGCTTAATATCTCCAGGCCCTGCTTTACCAGGTACCGGTTTTCACCCAGCAGAGGCACCATATCGGCAACCGTCCCCAGGGCTACGAGGTCCGTAAGTCCGTTCAGCTCCTGTTCTTTACCTAGTCCCCAGAACAGAGCCTGGAGGAGTTTCATGGCAACGCCGACGCCGGCAAGCTCCGTAAAAGGATAGTTCGAACCGGGCAGCTTGGGATTAATTACCGCATTCGCCCGGGGTATTTCATCAAGAGGGGTATGGTGGTCGGTGATGATTACGTCAAGCCCCAGTTTTTTCGCATGTTTTACCTCGGTAAGGGCGGTAATTCCGCAATCGACGGTTACCACCAGGCTTACACCCTGTTTTTTAAGACTCTCCAGAGCGGGGGTCTTCAAGCCGTAGCCCTCGGTCAGGCGGTTGGGTATATAGGGTGTGGCTTTGCAATTCAGGAGAGAGAGTCCCTGCACCAGCAGCGCCGTAGCGGTTATGCCGTCGGCATCGAAATCGCCGTAAACGGCGATATTTTCACCGGAGAGTAAAGCCCGGTACAGCCTGGCTACCGCCTGGTGCATCCCGGGCAGCAGGTTGGGGTCGCCGCTCAGACTCTCGTCGGCAGCCAGAAAAGATTCAATGCCGGATGGGTCGATAATGCCGCGGTTATAGAGAAGCTGGGCAATCAGCCGTGTGAAACCGGTACCACCGGAGCTTTCATCGGGGACTGACGGCAGCAGATTCCACCGGCTATGGCTCAAGCCTATGCCTCACTATATTTTCTCAGTATCAAAACAGAGTTGTGACCGCCGAAGCCGAACGAGTTAGACAGGGTTGTAGTAACATCGGCTTTTCGTGCCGTGTTGGGTACGCAGTCCAGGTGGCATTCGGGGTCCTTATTGACAAGATTAATCGTGGGAGGAATTATCCCGTTCTGGATGACCATCGTGCATATTGCCGCTTCAATAGCACCGGCGGCGCCGATACAGTGCCCCGTCATCGATTTTGTTGAGCTTACCGGCACCTTGCGGGTGTGCTCTCCGAAAACGGCCTGTACAGCTATCGATTCTACCTTATCGTTCAACTGCGTGGAGGTGCCGTGAGCGTTAATATAATCGATATCTTCCGGTTCCAGTCCGGCTTTTCGCAGAGCCAGCCGCATCGCCCTGATGGCACCGTCGCCGTCTTCATCCGGCGCGGTAATATGGAAAGCGTCGCCGCTTGCTCCGTAAGCGATTATTTCAGCCATTATGTTTGCTCCGCGATCCCGGGCGTGGTCGAGAGTCTCCAGGATAAGGGAACATGCACCTTCCCCGATAACGAAACCATCGCGGTCAACATCGAAGGGACGTGATGCCTGCTGGGGAGCATCGTTCCTGGTAGAGAGTGCTTTAAGAGCGCTGAAGGCAGCGATACCCAGCGGGTTGATAATCGATTCGCTTCCGCCGGCAATCACAGCCTGAGCGTCGCCCCGTCTGAGAAGCTCGCAGGCGACTCCTATAGCATCGGAACTGCTGGAGCAGGCTGACGTGGTGCAGAGGTTCACCCCTTTTATCCCGAGGGTAATCGACACCTGCGCCGCCGCCATATCCGATATCATCATCGGTACAAGAAAAGGACTTACCCTGCTCGGGCCGTTCTCTATCAGTACCTTTGTCTGGCTGTAGAGAGTACCGAGTCCGCCGATTCCACTGCCGACTATGATGCCTATCTGGTCTTCGTTGGTGTGGTTTATTTCTATCCCCGATTGCTCCACCGCCTGCATACTGGCAGCGACCGACATCTGAGAGAAACGGTCCATGCGGCGGGCTTCTTTGCGTTCTACGTAATTACTGGGGTCGAATCCCTTCACCTCGGCGGCTATCCTGGTGTCGAGAGGCGAGGCATCGAACTGGGTTATCAGGTCGATGCCTGACTTACCGGCGATGAGGTTTTCCCAGGTGGTCGCCATATCCAACCCGAGCGGGGATATACAACCGATACCGGTTACTACTGCTCTATTATCAGGGCTGTTTGCCACTTTTACCTCCTGATTTGCGACTGCAAAAGTACGACTAGTATAATGTATTTAACGATTGATAGTCAATCAGACGTGAAAAAAATGCCACTACCTGTCACCCGATTGGCTGCCTGTATTCCAGCTTCGGGAAGAGTGAAAAATACGGATTATGAAGATAGCTCTGGAGACCCTGGGATGTAAACTCAACCAGGCGGAGACGGAACTGCTTGCCGGGCAGTTCATCGAGTCCGGTCACAGGGTCGTTTCGTCCGCCGAGGAAGCCGACATCTACCTGCTGAATACCTGCACGGTTACTCATGTCGCCGATGCCAAATCACGCCACTCGCTCAGGCTGGCGCACCGTAAGAATCCGGACGCCGTGCTGGTAGCTACCGGCTGCTACGCCCAGCGGGCGCCGGAGGAGCTTGCCCGAATCGAAGGAGTCAGACTGGTTGCGGGTAACAATGAAAAGATGCATATTATTCGATTACTTGAGGAGTCAGGTTTCCTCAGCGGTTTGGAATCGACCCCGGGGTCAGGTAGTGCCGGTGATAATCCTGGGTTCAGGACCCGAGCATTCATAAAAATACAGGACGGATGTAACAGCTTTTGCTCCTACTGCATCGTGCCTCTGGTGCGGGGAATAGAGAAGAGCATATCCGCCGACCGGGTGATTGACGAAATAAAACGCCGCGTGTCCGGCGGGGTAAAAGAGGCGGTGCTTACCGGAACGGAGATTGGCTCCTACAACAGTGACGGAGTTAACCTGGAAGGACTGCTTAAAAGAGTGCTTGCTGAAACAGACGTAGTCAGGCTCCGGCTTTCATCTCTCCAGCCCGGAGAAATTACTCAGGGACTGGTAAAACTATGGAACGACCGGAGGCTGTGCCCGCACTTTCACCTGTCTCTACAGAGCGGCAGCGAAGCGGTGCTGGGCAGGATGAAGCGACGCTACAGCGCCCGTGATTACAGGGAAGCGTTATCGTTAATCCGTTCCCAGGTGCCCTATGCCGCCATCACCACCGATATCATCTCCGGATTTCCCGGAGAGACCGAAGAAGAGTTCGAGGAGAGTCTTAATTTCTGCCGCGAGATGGAATTCGCCCGTATACATGTTTTCCCTTATTCGAAACGCCGGGAAACAGCGGCTGCAGGGATGCCGGAGCAGGTGGCAGATAGCGATAAGACGCAGCGTAGTCGAAATCTGGGCGCTCTAAGCTTGGAATGCGGAAAAGTATATAGACAGGGGTTTTTGGGCAGGGCTATGGACGTATTATGGGAAAAACAGTCAAGCGGTATCTGGTCCGGCCATACCGGCAACTACATAAAGGTCTATACAAGAAGCGATGATAACCTTACCAGCAGCCTGACGCGGGTAAAACTGGTGAAGCTATATAAGGATGGATTGTGGGGGGAGAATACATAGCCTGTCATATAAACTTGCCAGTGGGTATTCCGCCAAAATATAATATAAGCATATGACAAAGGCCTATTTGTTAATAAAACTGGTACCGGGACTGGAGTCCGAGGCT
>CAZCMK010000001.1:78782-85871 GCA_964499775.1 uncultured Dehalococcoidales bacterium
TATGACAAAGGCCTATTTGTTAATAAAACTGGTACCGGGACTGGAGTCCGAGGCTCTCACCCAGATTCGCGCCACCCAGGGAATTGTGGACTTGAACCTTGTCTTCGGGCAGTGGGACGCCATAGCCGTCGCCGAAGCCAAGACTCTCTTCGAGCTGACCAAGATAGTCGTCGGAGAAGTCCGCGGTGTCCAGGGTGTCCAGGATACCACAACCCTACTCGAAGCCGAGCTGTAAGAACATTATTCCTGGCGGTTCCTGAGTATCTTTGCCGGGATACGGTTGAGCGGGCTGGTACGGGCGAACTCGATTATCTCTTCGGTAATAGCCGCTGCCGATTCTTCTGCGTCCGCCAGGGCGGATTCCTCCGTCACCTAAAAATCAATACTCCATATCCATGGCAAGCACCACCGAGGTTTCCACCTGACGGGGCGGAATATCCCAGTATGTTTCCAGTAATTCGTCTTTATCCGGTTGAAGCTCGAAGCCGTATTTTTTATAAAAAGCAATAGCCCACCAGGCATCCGCCCATGTTCCCACCAGCAGGCGGGGAGTTTTAACCATACCCTTAAGGTGTTCCAGGAGCCGGCTGCCCGTGCCCATTTTCTGCCATTCCGGCAGTACATAGGCATGGCGTATGAGGGTAATATCCTTTATCGGTTCCATTCCCATAATCCCGATTAGTTCACCGTTTTCTTCCTGACCGATGAATACCACACGCGCCATCTCACGTTTCAGTTCATCCATGGACATATAAGGCTGGTGGTAGCGGTCGGCAGGGATAACGACTTCATAAGCCCTGGCGGCTTCGTTGATGATGTAGTATATCCTTTCCGTATCTCCCTGCAGGCATTTACGAATCACGGTGGTCTTCTCTCCACTGGTGCTACTCAACTTTGGTTGACATTATCATTGCTTCGTCCACCTGAGGCGTTCGCCCAAGGCGAACTCGCAATGACAGTTGAATAAGAAAGAACCCTCTCTATTCCGGATTATAACACTTCGCTCAAAAATGGTATAATGAACCGTCCCGTACCGAATCTGCGGAGGGCGGGAGCTAAAGACAAATAGATATGGAGATGTGAAGTGCCCGATTTTGATTTGACACAGTTCGTTAAGACTTCCGACAGGATAAGGGAAAAGGCGATAGAGGAAGGCAGGTTGACGGACAATCCTTCTATCGAGGTGATGAGGAGCCTGGTGGAAAAGCAGCCCGGAGTCAAGAAGACGATTTACGGCAACTACGTAGCCGAGAGCGAACCTACCTCCAGGGCGGCTATGTTCACCAAGAACAGCGTTGACAGTCAATTCGGTGAAGTAGAGCAGGAGTTACTGGTACAGTGCGAGGAAGCACTTGCCAAAGAAAGACTGATTTCCGTTGATAGAATCGTAGGTAATTTAAACAGCAATACGATAGTCAGGTTAATCTTACCGGAACGTTTTGCTCATGTCGCTTACGGCGGGGGTAATCTATTCGCACCGGTAAAGGGTGAAGTAAAAGAACCGGATTATCATATTTTGTTTTTCTTCGACGAAGCTTATGAGGCTAACTTCTCCAAACCGCTTCCCGAGAAAGATATCACCATCAGGCTGGCGATGCTACCCGACGGAAGATACGTCAAGATAATCAGAAACGGCAACTATATAGGAGAATATAAGAAAGGCGTGTTTGCCGCCGAAGACTGGGCGGCAAAGACAAGAAAAGGCGGCATCTTTCTGCACGCCGGCTGCCGCGAAGACTATCTTCAGTCGGTACACGGCGATTACAGGACGGTCAGGACCCTGCTGGTCGCCCTGAGCGCCAACGGCAAGACCACCACCACATCGAGAATACTGGCGAAGAAGGGTAACGAGAAGTCGTGGTTGATACAGGATGACGGCGGGACACTGATGCCGGACGGTTCGTTTTACGGTTTCGAAGCCGGCGGGATATTCGTTAAAACCGAGGGAGTCAACCCCGGCGAGCAGACCGAGATTTTTTACGGTCTCTTAAAACCGGAAACCGTCTGTGAAAACGTTTTTATGACCGACGACGGGGATTATGATTTTTATAATTTCCGGAGAACATCGAACGGCAGGGCAGTTATACTGAGAAGAGACTTCATGCACGCCAGCCCTTATATCGACGTGCCGAGGGTCGATAACCTTATCATTATCACCAGGGGACCGCTGATTCCGGCTATATCAAAACTAACCTGTGAGCAGGCAGTAGCCCTTATGGTGCTCGGACAGGCTATGGAGTCTTCAGCCGGCGACCCGACCAAGGCGGGTACAATCAGAAGCGAGTTTTTCTACGACCCGTTTGTAGCCGGCGATCTTACCGACCACGCCAACAGGTTCTACGAAATTATAAAAGGTCTCCCCCACATGAATTTCTATCTGATGAACACCGGCGGAATCGGAGAGGAGGAGCATCACCGGGATATCAGGCTGGAGTTTACAATGGGTATTCTGGACTCTCTGCTGCGGGGCGGTCTGGAGGACTGGAAAGCCTCTCCCACCGGTTTTCAGGCGCCGGCGGCAATCAGGGTAGTTGACGATATATACGTACAACCTGAAAAATTGTACTCGAACAGCGAATTCGAAAAGAAGCAAAGCGAGCTGGATAAAATCAGGTATGAAGCCGTAAGAGAACTCGGCGAGAAGCTGGATGCCAATATAAGAAACGTTTTCAGCGGGGGTTAAAAATGGCTGAAGAAGTGGGAAAGATAGAGAAACCGGAAGCAGACCAGTTTAAGAGCAAGAGGAAAATTTACCTTGTTCCCCTTCTATATTCGTGGGAGGATGCTCCCGCCGAATATGCCGAGAAATTCAATACTTACTGGGAGCAGGTAAAGGAACATATCAACAACCTCGAATCGAAAATGGGAAGCGTGAACCGGATATACCACGAATCGATTACCATCGGGGGCGAAGAAGGCATCCAGATTATGAAGAAACTGAGCCCTCTGAGCTGCCAGATTACCAAGGACAAGTGCCAGGGCGGTGCCGAGCTCGAGGTAGCCGAAGATGCGGAGCTGACAGAAGAGAGCATGGACTGGGAAAGGCATCTGCTGATGGGATTTATCAGCACAAAAGTGGCTAAAATAATGTCCGAGCATTTCTCGGAAGCTTCGAAAAAGAGATATGAGCACATAGCCGGTAAGATAGACGAGACATTGAAGGGAGAGGAAACGGCGATACTCTTTATCAGGGAAAGTCACAGAGTGCAGTTCCCCGCGGATATAGAGGTGTTCAGCGTGTCTCCTCCGGCGCTGGACGATATCCACCGCTGGATGCGTGACCGGCAGTCGCAGCCAGCAGAAGAACAAAGCAAAGAACAAAGCAAAGAACAAACCGAAGAAGAAGCAGGGTAATTAATAAGAAACTACTTTTTCAATACTTAAAACCTTGTCCTGAAAGTACCTCGATTGTGTCATTCTGAGTCCCGATGAAATCGAGGACGAAGAATCTCTAACGGTTTCCTCTGAGATAAGATACTTCGTCGTCCGCCTTAGGCGGACTCATGATGACTTTTAAAATTCACGAGAAAGGGGGGCAGGCTGATATTATCCCGCCCCCTGAGTTATGTCACGAGGAGTTTTTCACAGATGAGACCCGCCGATGACAGGAGTAGCGTTTCTAAATACAGGTGGTACATACTCGCCCTGTTAGCGCTGACAGGCTCGTTCGGTTTCGCCATGCCGCAGATGTGCATGCCCGTCCTTTTCAAGGAAATATCGGAAGACCTGGGTCTGAACCTGGTCCAGGTGGGCGCGGTCTGGGGGATAGTCCCGTTTGCGGGGATGTTCGTTATTCTTCTCGGCGGACTGCTGAGCGACCGGTTCGGCACCAAGAAAATCCTCGTCGCCGGGTGTTTTCTTGCCGGACTTGCCGGTATTCTGAGGGGGATGTCGGACAGTTTTGTTACCCTTCTGGCAACGATGTTTCTTTTCGGTATGCTTCTAGTAATAACGGCGCCGGCAATGATAAGAGCCTGCGGAATTTGGTTTTCAGGACGGCACGTGGGTCTGGCGAACGGCGTTCTCTCGATGAGTATGGGGCTCGGTTTCCTGGTAAGCTCGATGATAAGCGCCACGGTTCTCTCTCCTCTGCTGGGAGGCTGGAGGAACGTCCTGATTATGTACGGCGGACTGTCTATCGTGATAAGCGTCCTCTGGTTTTTCACCAGGACAGAGCCGGGACGCGACGAGCAATCCGCTGAGAAAGCTAACACTATATCGTTCAAAGAGTCTCTGTCACAGGTAGTACACATCAAACAGATATGGATTCTCGGACTGATAATGGTGGGGCAGATAGGCTGTATCCAGGGGATGCTCGGCTACCTGCCTTTATACCTGCGTGAGATAGGCTGGGCCGAAACCGCCGCCGACGGCACAATGGCGGCATTCCACGGGGTCAGCACTATCCTGGCCATCCCGATTGTACTGCTATCCGACAAACTCGGTTCGAGGAAAATAGTCCTGTTCACGGCTACGCTCATGACGGCTATCGGCGTGGGACTTCTTTCGGTTAGTAACGGCGCCGGAGTATGGATTTCAGTAATCATTGCCGGAATGGCACGTGACGGGTTTATGGCACTGCAAATGACGACGCTTATGGAGACCGAAGGGGTGGGAACGAAGTACGCCGGTACGGCTATAGGTTTTATTCATACCATCTCCCGCGTCGGCGAGATGCTTTCTCCCCCGATAGGCAACAGCCTTGCCAGTATAAACCTTCGTGCCCCGTTCATCCTGTGGGGGGGCATGGCAGCAGCCGCCTTAACTGCGTTTATCTTTCTAAAGGACACGGGGCAGCGGCACAGGCAGTAAACATCACCTTCAAGGCATAGTAGCTTTCAGCGTAAAGATTAACGGTATCTTATCTCCCGGTATCCTCCAGTATCCCTCTTCGTCCTGCTCCATATACGGCACCGCTTTGAAAAATATCTTCGGGAACTCATGCAAAAACTCTATCCGGAGTCCGGCTGATATAACGGCGTTTATTATGTCACCCATACTGTGAGTCCATTCATTTCCAGTGTGCATCTTATCCGTCTTTGTTCCTGCATAAGAAGCATCAGTCTGATATACTTCCGGCTCAGCCGTGTAGAAGTACGACCTCGTTATTTCAGGTCCGGTTACATCCGGTGACTCGGTTAGAAGCATATTCAGAAAGGGATGGCCTTCCAGGATATAGAAAAAACCTCCCGGCTTGAGAAAGTGAGAGATTATCTCCCCCCACCTTTTAAGGTCGGGCAGCCAGCAGAGTACGCCGCCGGAGGTGTACACGATA
This sequence comes from uncultured Dehalococcoidales bacterium, assembly GCA_964499775.1. GTDB lineage: Bacteria > Chloroflexota > Dehalococcoidia > Dehalococcoidales > UBA2162 > MGML01. The sequence continues at coordinate 84,058 of CAZCMK010000001.1, forward strand.
TCGAACCTGCCATTAAGGTTCTCTAGCAGGTCATAGAGGTTTGAACAAACGAAGTTTGCCTCCAGCCCCAGTTCTTTGCTCAGAGAGCGTGCCAGCTCTATAGCTTTATCGGAAAAATCCATGCCCGTGACTTTCGCTCCCAACCTCGCCCAGGAAAGAGTATCCAGGCCGAAATGACACTGAAGGTGGAGCAGGGACTTACCGGTAACGTCTCCCACCTCTTCAAACTCTATCGGATAGAGCATGCTACTTCTGCCCTTCTTGAACCCTTCGACATCATAGAATTCTGACCCGGCATGCAACGGCGCCCAGTCATTCCACATTTCATAATTGTTTCTCAGGTACTTATCCACTGGTTATTATTCCTCTCCTGAATTCGGGTAGCTGATACTATCGCCCCAACCAGACACTTCTGTAAGGAATTCTCCTATCCCTAGAAGGCCTGCCGCCCACAAAAAAGCCCGGTCTCTTTCAGGCATTTCCGCCAGTGTCAGCCATTTAACGTCGAGAATACCCTCTTCCTCATGGTCGGGGTCGGTCCCTTTAGCAGGCTCCTGAGTACCTATATCCATCAGGAACGTATAAACACGGTTATAAATGTGGACGCTTTCCTCAGATAGGTATTCAATTACGCTAATCTCCCGCAGAATCGTGGCGTCGACACCGCACTCTTCTTTAAGCTCACGGACGGCGGCTTCCGCCGCCGTCTCGCCTTCTTCTATGCGCCCTCCCGGTATACACCAGAACGGATGACCGTCCTCCCGCTGCGTTAACTGCACCATAAGCAGACTGCTTCCTCTGTGGACGATACACTGCGCTCTGTCTATATGTTCAACCAAGGTACATTCTCCTGATTCCGATAGCTATTATATATTACTTGCGGACACAGGCGTACATTATACACTGCAATCCATCGGTATCATAACGTTCCAAGGTGAAACCGGCTGATTCCAGCTCTTTCCGGTATCCAAGCTCATTATTGAACCTTCCCGGTACCCTGGGTAGATGTACAATATGCTCCTCTGCATCAATATAAGCCGTATAATCGTGAAGTGTTTCATAATCTCCTCCGGTTTTTTCAATCCAATCCCGGAGGTCCGTAATATCATGTTCAAATTCCTTTTCCTGGAAGTTTTCACGAAAATAGACCTTTCCGCTACTCTTCAGGACTCGCTTCACTTCCGCCAGATATATAGCACGGTGGTCATCCGTCACCAGCATGTGCAGGCACTGGTTGTCTATAGATATGTCGAAAGAGTCGTCAGGAACCTGACGGAGGTCAGTAACATCCGCAAGCAGAAACACGTCTTTCCCTTTCGCTCCGGCTATTTGTCTGGCTTTCAGGAGCGCAGATTCAGAAATATCCACCCCAAGATACCTGAAACCGCGTTTGAGCAGGTGGTCTGCCAGGAAACCTTCTCCGCAGCCGAACTCTATAATCGAGGCTGTCTGGGGTTGACAGCAGGCGTAGTCAAGGAATTTATCAATGCTGCTTATAACCAGGGGAATTTCATCGGGGTCGGAAATCCAGTATTCGAATCCCTGGCTATGAATACGCCGGTAGCGGTCTTCATAAAGGTAATAATATTTATCTTTGTTTTTCATGAAACGATTTGAGTTACAGCTATTCAAGCCTGTTACAACAGGCTTCTCGGCCGGTACTGGATGGCTTCGGCGAGGTGGTGGGCTTTGATTATATCTGCGTTTTCGAGGTCGGCTATCGTCCTGGCAAGTTTCAGGATTCGGTGGAAGGCGCGGGCTGAGAGGTAAAGCTGCTTCATCGCCGCTTTCAGCAGGCTCTGCGCCGACTCTTC
>CAZCMK010000001.1:85971-88088 GCA_964499775.1 uncultured Dehalococcoidales bacterium
CATAAAGTTAGCCGGGAAGCTTACACTGCCCTGGGCGCGGCTGATGGTAATTATCTTGTCTTCGAGAGGCTGGCGGAGTGTCTCCAGCAGCGAGTGACCGAACTCAGGAAGCTCGTCCAGGAAGAGGACGCCGCGGTGGCTGAGGCTTATTTCGCCGGGTTTAGGCCAGTGACCGCCGCCCACCAGGCCGGCGTTGGAGATAGTGTAATGGGGAGCGCGGAACGGTCTCTGCCGGATTATCGGAGTATCCGGGGGGAGCAGTCCGCTTACGCTGTAAATCTTGGTGACTTCCAGGGCTTCCTCATTGGTCATCAGCGGCAGTATGGAGGGGAGCGAGCGCGCCAGCAGGGTCTTGCCGCTGCCGGGTGGTCCCATCATTACCGCGTTATGCGCTCCGGCCGCCGCTACCTCAAGGGCTCTCTTGACATGCTCCTGTCCTTTGATATAGGCAAGGTCCGTTGCCGTTGAAGCCGGAGTATTGTATTCATCGATTTCTTCAGGTTGATATTCGGGCTCCGGGATCTCTCCTCTCAGATAACTCAGAAGCTGTGCCAGAGAATTGAAAGGAATAATCTTAGCCTCTTCTATCAGGGATGCCTCTCCGGCATCGGCTTCAGGCACGATAACGGTCGAGTAGCCTTCATCATTAGCCAGGGCAACCATGGGCAGGACGCCGTTGGTATGACGCAGATTGCCGTCCAGAGACAGCTCGCCGAGAATCAGGGTCCTGGAAACATCGGCAAACACCTGCTCCGAGCTCAGTAGAATGCCGAGGGCTATGGGTAAATCATAGGCGGGTCCCGCCTTCTTGAGGTCGGCGGGAGCGAGGTTGACGACGATGCGTTTCGTGGGGAAGGTGCAGCCAGAATTACGGATGGCGGCTCTAACCCGCTCTCTCGCTTCCTGCACGGCGGTATCGGGCAGCCCTACAACGGTAAACGAGGGGAGACCTGGAGATATATCCACCTCGACCTCGACGATAGCCCCCTCCAGTCCGACTACGGCACAGCTTATAACCTTGGCCAGCATAATCAGCTAACACTATATCATAAACAGGGGATGCTGGTAATACTTTTTCACAATCGTTTAAAAAAGTCACAATTTTGATATTGACATTATCCTTCCCATACACCTAAAATGTTCCGCAATACAGAAAAACAGCAAATACGCTTAAGGAGGCAGTATATGTTAAAGGAAAGAGTCAAATCTATACTGCTCGTGTCTTTAGTCATGGCGATGATACTGGTGAGTGCCTGCGGTACTACGCAGTATACACTCAACACTTCCGTCGAGCCTGCCGGCTCAGGCTCCGTTTCGCCGTCCGGCGGCAGTCATAACGAAGGGGCTCCGGTAAAACTGACCGCCAAGCCGAACGAGGGATACGTCTTTGATAGATGGAGCGGAGACGCCACCGGAACGTCCAGTTCGATAACCATGACCATGAACACAAATAAAGATGTTACCGCTCACTTCAGCAAGAAGCAGGCTGTGGAGCCTGCAATCAACACTTTTACAGTTACCTTCAGTGCGGAACCCGCCGGTTCCGGCTCAATCTGGCCGTCCGGCGGTTCTTTCGAGGGGGGTGAGTCGGTGACATTTACCGCCAGCCCGCACATGGGGTATATATTTGACCGCTGGAGTGGAGATGCGTCCGGAGCGATGCAATCGATAACTGTCACTGTAGATGGGGATAAGAGTATTGTCGTACATTTCAGCGTTGAACCGGAAGAAGAGCCAGAACCTCTACGGTTCACACTAACCACTTCCGTCAAGCCCGAAGGCTCAGGGTCCATAGCTCCATCCGGCAAGTCATATCAGGAAGGTTTCAAGATAACTCTTACCGCTACTCCAGCAAAGGGATATACTTTCGAAGGGTGGAGCGGAGACGTCTCCGGGACGACCGAAACGGTAAACATTACGATGAACAGTGATAAGTCCGTAATCGCCCATTTCCTGCCCATACCCGAATTTGTTCTCATGAGCACGGCGTTCCAGGACGGCGAGGACATACCCGTGAAATATACCTGCGCTGGAGAGGACATCTCGCCTCAGCTTGCCTGGAGCGGCACACCCGAGGGTACAGAGATGTTCGTGCTGATAGTGGATGACCCGGATGC
>CAZCMK010000001.1:88188-100948 GCA_964499775.1 uncultured Dehalococcoidales bacterium
GGTCGGTTGAAGCCAGTTCTGTATGTACGGTTATAATCCCGTGCTCGTCGACAGTGTACTTGAACTGACTTAAACTTCTGTCCACGTAGTCCGGATAGAGACTATTATCAGGCGACGGGAAACGCGACATATCATTGGTCGGTACCGTTACGGGACTGACGTCCTTTACGCCCTCATCGATTCTCATAAGCTGTATCGCCGTCGAGATTATCTGACGTTCCGAAGTAGCCGCTACGGCCCGGACATCCTCGATAAGGTTGATTGCACCTGCCGTAATCTGGGCTATGGTAACGGCAGTCCCTCTAAACGGGGCTGCCAGGGCATGGTCCGGCTTTGCAAAAGCCAGGGACGTTCCCGACACACCGATAGCCAGTAATACGGAAACCGCTATCATAATCAGCCTTTTCTGCATCCGGCTGAGGCGGGGCAGTTTCCAGGCGAAATTTCTGATATAATCCGAGACTTCCCGGGATATCGAACTCGAAAGGCCGACTATTTCAGTCCTGACAGGTTCATCGATATTTATGCTTTCACCGTTGTATTTCAGCCAGAAAACACGGTCGTATTCAGCCCGGGTTTCGGGGTCGGATAATACCTGATGCGCTTCTCTGGCTTCCTTGAGCATCACCGAATACATGGGTATCAGTTTTGTCTTGTCGGAGAGCACCTCGTTGTAGATGTTTGACAGACGCTCGTAGGCAACGGTAATTGCAGACGATTCCGAACTCGGGCTGACGCCAAGGCTTTTATAGTAGTCTTTCCATTCGTCGGGATAGCGAGCCAGTTCTTCTTCGAGGTAGCGCCCGTATACTTTTTTTGCTTTTTCCCGTCCCCATAACCACGTAAAACAAAGGCCGGATAACGCTATAAACGTGGTAAGCCAGATACTGACTTTCTCGAAACCGATGATGCAGACCACGGCAAGAAGGCCGAAGAGAAAGATGGCGATATTCAGGTCCCACCTGGCGGCTCTGGCTCTGTACCATGCCCGCTGAACAGCCTTTCGTCTGGTTTCAGGGTGTATCCACCTAGTGGTTTCCGTCTCTGCCGCCATCCTTACCTCGCACCAATTAACGATGTTTACGTATCATATTAATATGTCCCTGTTATCGGAAGTGCCCGAGTATGAGTTTATGATTTCGACGTACGCCAGTCAATTACCAGAAAGTATGACTTAACAGATACTATAAAAGGGTGAGAGATTACCGGTAAGGGGTAATAGTATGCTCAACTGCTCATATGCTCATTTGCGCAATTGAGCAGTCAATCTCCGGAGCAATTCTTCATCGCTCTTAACGCCGCGTACATCCAGTTCCGTAGTGCTGAAAGCCCGGACCATGTTTTCTACCAGCCGGGTCTTGCTGATTTTCCTTCCGCCGCTGAATTTCGCTATCGAGGCAAGGTTTTCCAAATAGGCATCTTCCTGCCTGTTGAGAAAGACGGAAAGCTTTATCGTGCTGGATGGCGGTTGTGGCACCTTTTTTTCTTCGGCTGCTCCCGTAGCCGGTTTTTCACTCCCGGTAAGACGGTCAAGCGCTGCCCCGTAGGCGCTTTCTTCGGTAACTCTAGCCCTTTTCATTCATCACCTCTTTCGTGAGTAATCTGTACGCATTCGCCCCGTTCGAACCAGGGTCGTAAGTGAGTATGGATTCTCCGGCCGCCGGGGCTTCTTTAAAGCGGACGGTGGTCGGTATAAGAGTGTCGAATACCCTTATCCTTTCACCGAATGCCCGCCTGGTAACATCTATAACCTCTTTGCAGTGCAACGTGCGGGGATTGGTCATGGTAAACAGTATGCCGGAGATTTCCAGGTCCGGATTAATCTTTTCTTTCACTGTGATAATGGTATTCAGCAGAAGCGCCAGCCCTTTCATGGCCAGGAAGTCAGCCTGTAACGGAATTATCACGCTATCAGCGGCGGCGAGAGCGTTGATGGTCAGAAGGGCGAGACTCGGCAGGCAGTCTATAATTATATAGTCATACGACCCGCGTACCGGCTGTATCATTTTTTTCAGTACGTATTCCCTGGTAAACGCTCCAACCAGGTCCAGCTGTGCCTGCGAAAGCTCGATATTAGCCGGGACGAGGTCTATATTCGGATTGTCGGTATGAAGAATGACTTCGTCTATCGAGGGACTTCCGTTGTTTCCGAGGATGCTGTTAAGGACGTCGTATCCGGTGAGTTCCATGGCTTCCGGGTTATAGCCCATGGTGATGGTGAGGCTCGCCTGAGGGTCCCAGTCGATGAGGAGGACACGTTTTCCGTGTTCGCTCAAGCCCTCGGCTAAAGCTGCCGCCGTGGTCGTTTTGCCGACTCCGCCTTTCTGGTTGGCGATACACAAAACGGGCATAATTAACTACCTTTGACGGTAATTATACCGTAATTGCGCAATTACGTCAATACTCCATTGCGTAAAAAAGGGCGCCGGGTAATACCGGTTTTACCGGGTATTACAGCGCCCTTTTTATTATACCAGTTCCTGCACTGGCAGTGTTTTAGAGTCTCTTTAAAAACCTACTTCTTTTCGGGTTTCTGGTTTCCGCTCATTGCTTCGCCGAGTCCCAGGACGTTTATCAGCCTCGACTGGTCGGACATAACGAGCTTGGTATTGTCCTCCAGTGAAGCTTGAGTTACCTGAAGCTGCTTCAGCAGTTGAGCGTTGCCGATGAAGAACGTGTCGGCTGCCTTTGATACGTTCTCTATTGCCTGGGCTTCTCCCTCGGCTCTCAGTATTGCTGCCTGCCTTTCACCCTCGGCAGTTAGTATCTCCTTCTGTCGGTTACCCTCGGCAACCAGAATGGCGTTTTGTTTATCGCCCTCGGCTTCAAGTATCTGTTTCTCTCGGTAAGCTTCCGCTTCCAGAATGGTGGCTCTCTTCTCTCTCTCCGCCTTCATCTGCTTGCTCATAGCGTCGGAGATATCACGAGGAGGTTCTATTTCCTTTACCTCTACCCTGGTTACCTTTACTCCCCACTTATCGGTGGCTTCATCGAGAGTTTCGGTCAACGCAGCATTGATGCGTTCCCGCGAGGATAACGACTCATCGAGGGCCATCTCTCCAACAACATTCCTTACGTTTGTCTGCGCCAGCTTGCTGACGGCATTATAGAAATTCGCCACCTCGTACCTGACAGCCTGGGCATCGGTCACGTAATAGTAAATTACAGCGTCTATGGTTACGGTGACATTATCATTGGTGATGACCGGCTGGGGTGGTATGTCAAGTACTGTTTCTCTCATGTCTATCCTGGATACCAGAGAATCTACGAAAGGTATAAGGAACCTGAGCCCAGGGTCAAGTGTTTCTTTGTATCTCCCGAATCTCTCTACGATACCCTTCTCTGCCTGGTGAATGATGGTCGCTGACCTGGCAAGCAGAATAATTGCCAGTACAAGGATGACTATCAGGACTACTATTCCTGCCGACATTATTGATTACCCCCTTCATTTTTTTCGACGGTTAGAGTTGTACCGCTAACGGATTTGACGACTATTTCAGCGCCTTCCTGTATATCTTCCTCTGCCCGGGCTCTCCACCGCTCGTTTCTGACTTTAACCCGGCCATCGGCGTTTCTGGAAATACTTTTAATCACGGTCCCCGTGCTGCCTATTACAGCGTCTATATTCGTCATAGCTTTACCGACTGCAATCCGTTTATGAATATATCTCCTGCCGATAAGTACGTAAGCAACGCAGATTACGGCGGTAACAATGAGCGTGGTTATCCAGGAATTGAAAGGCCAGGATACCAGCCCGCCGATGATAAAAGCAGTACCGATAAACACGAGGTCGAGTCCCGTCTCGATACCCACGAGGAGTTCCATCATGACGAGTAACAGACCTGCGCCAACGAATATGAGCCACAGCCACAGGTCCGTAAATCCAAGGACTTCACCGTTCATAATTACCCATCCTTTCTCACTTTGTTATTATAACCTATGAAACGGGTCATTGTTTTCTGCCGACGGGGATTATGTACAGGGGCTGCCTGTCTTCCGGCAGATTCATTACTACGGATACCTGGGAGGGAGAAAACGTCCCGGCGGTAACAAGTCCCAGGTCCAGTGCCGTTGCCTGGAGGCATACATTCTGGGCGGCATGACCCGCTTCCAGGTGGACATACATGACGCCCCTTTCACCATATATATCGGTCGTCTTATCATAATCCGCAGTGAGAACTATCGATACGGCTCCTGTCCTTATAGAACTCTGACTCATGGCGGCGCCGGCAAGCTCATCTCTTATATCGCCGTCCATCATCCTCGTTATTTTATGCTCTACGGGGTCGTATTCATAGACACCCGACATCAGCTCCGTAACGTTACCGACCACGATATAAATATAAAGCGGGTACAGAGCGCCCGCGGACGGGGCTGTCCTGTGTCCCGAAGCATCGGTAATCCCCTGGGCTGCCCACAGTAGCTGGGATACTTCTTTTAGAGTTAAGGCTTCATCGGTATAGCTTCTGGTAGACCTTCTTAATGACAGGGTTTCCTCAATAGAAACCTTACCGTCTTGTTCCGGTTCTGGCAGAAATATGAAACCTGACTGTCCCTGTATTTGTTCCGATGTGGCTCCACTAGCGGAATTACCGCAGCCGAGACAAAAGACTGCCAGTAGTGCAACCAAGCAAAGCAGACAAGACCAGCGATTGAGGTTCCTCACTTAAGCCTTCCCCCCGTTTATCAGCTTGATGATATTACCTGCTATAGTATCATATCCTGAATGTAAAGGGGACACCGACCGCTGCCTTTTTCCGGCATTTCCGGTGCCCTTGTTTATTCACGTATAAAAACACGGACCCATAACACAGTTACCGTATTCAGACTTTCAGTTGCTGCCCTTTTTTAAATCTGGCAAACCTGTTATAGGCTCCTTCGTATTCCTTTACCATTTCCAAGGGCAGCTTTTCCCTGAACCGCTTTATCTGAGCGTCGTAAACCGTATCGGCAACTCTGGCTGAATACCAGTTCTGCAGTTCAGCGCCGCACTTCGGGCATAGCCTTACGATTTTTGCCCGGCGCATTCGTGCCTGCTCCGTAATCTCTTTGGGAACCACGTAGTGCTTCTCTATAGATTTCGGCTCCACTTCATTACCGCAGAGCTGGCATATCATTTTTTCTTTACTAGCCACCTATATAAACCTTTTCTCACATGCTGAGTCTTGAGTTTAGTTCCTCCCCGAAAAATTGTCAATACCCAGGTTTTTTTATTTTGTTTGGGCTTGACCGCTCATTTGTACCTCACCCCTTACCCCTCAGGGTGAACCTTCAGGATGAACCCCTCTCCAACCAGAACCTGATGAAAACGGTTTAAAAAATCTTGAGGGTATCCGAACTCTAGTGCTACAATGGGGCTTACGGAGCAGGAGTTTCTATGTCATCAAATTCCATAGTTATCAAGGGTGCCCGCGAGCACAATCTTAAAAATATCGACGTAACTATACCGCGGGATAAGCTGGTTGTAATCACCGGTGTATCCGGCTCGGGTAAAAGCTCGCTGGCGTTCGATACCATCTATGCCGAAGGACAGCGCCGCTACGTGGAGTCGCTCTCCGCTTACGCCCGCCAGTTCCTGGGCAGGATGGAAAAACCGGAAGTGGACTACATCGAAGGGCTGAGTCCGGCTATTTCAATCGACCAGAAAGGGCCGAGTAAAAATCCACGCTCCACGATGGGCACGATAACCGAGATTTACGATTATCTGCGCCTGCTTTTCGCCAGGGTCGGCCATCCGCATTGCCCCAACTGCGGACGTGAAATCGCCAGCCAGACGGTGCAGCAGATTGTCGATGCAATCCAGAATATCCCGGAAGGCAGCCGGATTATGATTATGGCGCCCCTGGTCAGCGACCGTAAGGGCGAGTACCAGACGGTCTTCGATGACCTGCGAAAGGCGGGTTATGCCAGAGTGCGGGTAGACGGCAGTATCCACGAGCTATCCGAGGAATTTAGCCTCGATAAGAATAAAAAACACTCTATCGAGGTGGTGGTGGACAGACTGATAACCGGTCAGAGCGGCGGCGATGACCGCATCGCCGATTCCGTAGAGACGGCACTCAAACTCGGAGCCGGTGTCGTTCTGGTCTCCGTAATAGACGGCGAGGAACTGCTTTTTTCAGAGCATTTCGCCTGCGTTTACTGCGGAATCAGCATCGGTGAAATAGCCCCGCGGACATTCAGTTTCAACAACCCTCACGGTGCCTGCCGCGATTGCACCGGGCTGGGTTACAAGCAGGAACTCGACCCCGACCTGATAATACCCAACAAAGACTTATCTATAGCCGAAGGTGCAATCTACCCGTACCGGACACATACCTGGTATTACTACCATCTGGAGAATATCGCCCGGCAATACGGTTTTTCACTCGATACACCCGTAAAAGACCTTTCACCGGAGCATCTGAGCCTTGTCCTCTACGGTGAACCGAGAGAGATACACCGCTACCGTAACCGGTTCGGGCGTTTACGCGAGGCATTCAACGGGCTGGAAGGCGTCATCCCCCGACTGGAAAGGTTGTACCATGACACGGAATCGGAATATTCGCGACTTGGTATCGAGCGTTACATGGTACTGAAACCCTGCGCGAGCTGCGGGGGTAAACGACTCAAACCGGAATCCCTGGCGGTCACCGTCGGGGATATGAACATCATGGATGTCTCCGAAATGTCGGTCACTCAGGTACTGGAATGGACCGATACCATAGCCGAGAGCGTGTTGACCAAACGGGAGAAGCTGATAGCCCAACAGATACTCAAGGAGATAAAATCACGTCTGGGATTCCTGCAGGACGTAGGGCTGGACTACCTGACGCTGCAACGTCCCACGGCTACCTTAAGCGGCGGCGAGGCGCAGCGTATCCGCCTGGCAACTCAGATAGGCAGCGGACTGATGGGCGTGGTCTATATCTGCGATGAGCCGACCGTCGGGCTGCACCCGACCGACGGCGCTCGTTTGATTAAGACCCTTTTAAGGCTGAAGAACCTGGGTAATACCATCTTAATCGTCGAACATGACGAAGGCATGATGAGGGCTGCCGACCACATAATCGATATCGGTCCCGGCGCCGGAGAGCACGGCGGCGAGATTGTGGCTACGGGAACGATTGACGATATTATGAAAGCCAGGAAATCGGTTACGGGGCAGTACCTCAGCGGAAAGAAGCGGATTCCCATGTCGCCGGAACGCCGTCCCGGTTCCGGAGAGGAGATAGTAATAGAGGGAGCAAGGCAGAATAACCTCAAGGATATAAATGTCAGCATCCCTCTCGGAAAATTCGTCTGCGTAACGGGAGTCTCTGGCAGCGGAAAAAGCAGCCTGGTCAGTGAAATTTTACATAAAAAATTAGCGCAGATATTATACCAGTCGCGTGATATACCGGGCGACTGCGACGGTATCGCCGGCGTGGAGAATATAGACAAGGTGGTGAATATCGACCAGTCGCCCATCGGGCGGACTCCCCGCAGCAATCCCGCCACCTATACCGGCACGTTTACACCCATCCGCGAGCTTTTCGCCACCGTGCCCGAAGCCCGGATGAGAGGGTATACTCCGGGCAGGTTCTCATTCAACGTCAAGGGCGGACGCTGCGAAGCCTGCCGAGGCGAGGGCTACATCCAGATTGAGATGCAGTTTTTACCCGACGTCACCGTGCCCTGCGAGATATGCGAGGGCAAACGCTATAACCGCGAAGCCCTGGAAATAAAGTTCAGGGGCAAGAACATTGCCGAGGTGCTCGATATGACCGTGGAGCAGGCTCTCACGTTTTTCGAGCATTTCCCTAAAGTAAAAAATAAGCTGGACACGATAACGGACGTGGGACTCGGCTACATCAAGCTCGGTCAGCCGGCGCCCACTCTCTCCGGTGGAGAAGCCCAGCGGGTTAAGCTTGCCACCGAGCTGTCGAAGCGCTCAACGGGCAGGACGCTGTATATTCTGGACGAACCGACTACCGGTCTATCTTTTAACGATGTAGCCGCCTTACTGGACGTTTTACAGCGTCTGGTGGATGCCGGAAACACGGTTATCGTCATCGAACACCACCTCGAGGTAATCAAGAACGCCGATTATATAATCGACCTCGGTCCGGGCGCCGGCGATGCCGGCGGGTACGTTGTTACCGAGGGTACTCCGGAGCAGGTTGCCCGTGACAGGACTTCGGCTACGGGCAGGTATCTGAAAAAGGTTTTAAAGGAAAACAAAGAATACGCACTGGCACGGCAGCGAGGTTAATCTTGACCGAAAAAGAATCGCTGCCGTCCCCCGATACCGGAAAGCCCCGCTTTTTTTATGGCTACGTGGTAGTCGCCGCGTGCTTCCTGATTATGGTGGTTATGCACGGGGCTTATAACAGCTTCGGAGTCTTCTTCACTCCGCTGGAGACGGAATTCGGCTGCAGCAGAGCCGTACTTTCGGGGGCTAATTCCTTCGCCTTCATCATAATGGGTATATCGGCAATACTGCTTGGTCTGCTCGCCGATAAGTTCGGCCCCAGGCTTATCCTGACCGTCTCCGGAGTTGTCTTCGCCGCGGGCTACCTGCTGGTGTCGCAGGCAGGCGCGGTCTGGCAGATATACCTGTTCTTCGCACTGGTGGGTATCGGACTGAGCTCAGGGGACATAGTGCCGCTGTCCAGCGTGGTAAGGTGGTTTATCAGGAAACGCGGGACCATGAGCGGGGTCATGAAGGTAGGGACAGGCATGGGAATGATGATAATCCCTATCATATCCAGCCTGCTGATATACGCTTACGGCTGGAGAAATTCCTACCTCATCCTCGGGATTCTAGTCCTGGTAACCGTAATCCCGCTCTCCCAGTTATTGCGGCGCGACCCGCGTGAAATGGGACTTCTCCCGGACGGAGATAAACAGGCAGCGGATATGCCTGTCTCTACCGTCGAAGAGGGATTGACCTTTGGGGAAGCCCTGCGGACGCGTCAGTTGTGGATGGTCTGCGGTCTTTATATGGCGGTGGTATACTGCGGTATGACGGTCCTGGTACACGCGGTGCCCTACGCGGAAGGGCTCGGTATCTCCAAGACTGTTGCCGCCGGAATAGTATCCGTCTACGGAGCGGTGAGTATGTTCGGCAGGTTGACGATGGGCTTCCTGGGCGATAGACTCGGGCACAAGCGGGCAATGGTGATATGCTTTATAATAGCGATTATCGGTATGTCCTGGCTGCAGGCGGCGAGAGAGCTATGGATGCTGTATCTGTTCGCCGTGATATACGGTTTTAATCACGGCGGCTTTTTCACTCTCATCTCACCGCTGATAGCGGGGCTGTTCGGCACCCGTTCCCAGGGAGCTATTCTGGGGATAGTAATTTTCAGCGGCACCGTAGGCGGGAGTATCGGCATGACGTTATCCGGGTATATATTCGATGTAACCGGAAGCTACAGGCTGGCGTTTATGATACTGCTGGCGCTGGTGGTTTTCGGTCTGGTAATGACTGCGCTTATAAGACCGATAATAAAAGGACAGGCTGATGAGTCAGCAGGCTGAGACAGGTAAAAAGGGATTTTTCTACGGCTACGTCATAGTAGCTCTGGCGTTCATAATCAACCTGATGCTCGGGGGGACGCTCTACACCTTCAGCGTCTTCTTCGAGCCGTTATCCAGCCAGTTCGGCTGGACGCGGGCGGCGACTTCCGGGGCGTTCTCCCTTTTCATGTTCCTGCACGGCTTTCTCTATATTTTAACGGGTAGGCTGAACGACAGGTTCGGGCCCCGGATAGTTTTATCCGGCTGCGGTCTCTTCATGGGTATCGGGTACCTGCTGATGTCACTGACCGGCGCTATCTGGCACGTTTACCTGTTTTACGGGGTGGTAATAGCAATCGGGATGAGCGGCGGGTACGTACCGCTGACCTCCACGGTAACCAGGTGGTTCGCCGGTGCAAAGAGACGCGGACTGATGGTGGGAATTTCCGTTGCCGGCGTGGGTATGGGAACAATGATTGTACCGCCGCTGGCTAACTGGCTTATCGCCACCTACGGCTGGCAGACCTCGTATGTAGTTATAGGCATCGCCGTTCTGGTAGTGATTATAGCGGCGGCGCAGGTTTTCAAACGTGCTCCTGAAGCGGTGATACAGTCGACGGATGAAAGTGGAGGAACACAGGAAGTCGTTACCAACATACGGGAGGAAGGTTTTTCACTCAGGGAAGCGGCGCGTACCAGGCAGTTCTGGCTGCTGGGCATCGCTTACTTCGGTTTCGGTCTGTTTTTGCAGGCTATAATGGTGCATATAGTGCTGCATACAACGGGGCTGGGAATACCGTCATCCACGGCCGCCAGCATATTTATCGCCATCGGGGGACTCAGCGTAGTCGGCAGGATTAGCCTGGGCAGCGCCGCCGATAGAATCGGGAACCGGTTAATCTTAATCGGCAGCTTTGTTCTGATGGCAGTGGCGTTTTCATGGGTGTTCGTAGCTAATGAGATGTGGATGCTTTACATTTTCGCCGGCGTGTTCGGTTTCGCTTACGGCGGGCTGGTATCTACCCAATCGCCGATAATCGCCGACCTTTTCGGGATGCGTTCGCACGGCGTTATCCTGGGAGTCATCGTATCGATAATCACCTGCGGTGCCGCCGTGGGCCCGGTGATGGCCGGAGCTATATTCGACGTTACCGGCAGCTATAACATTGCTTTTATAGTCTGTCTTGTTTTCAGTATTTCAGGTATAATATTATCCCTGCTTCTGAAACCCGTAACCGAAGGAGGTGAAAAATGACACGTGAAGAAGCGCTGGATTCCGTAAGAGAGAACGTGGAGAATGAGAACTCGGTCAAGCACATGCTGGCAACCGAGGCTATTATGAGAGCGCTGGCAAAGAGGTTCGGTGAAGATGAGGAGGAGTGGGGACTTGCAGGACTGCTGCATGATATCGATGTAGAACTGACCGAGGGGGATATGAGCAATCACGGCAAGCTGGGCGCCGACCTGGTAAGGGAAATGGGCGTCGGCGAAGCGGTGGCTCATGCCGTAATCGCCCATAACGAGACGCTGGGCGTCCCCCGCGAGACGATGATGGACAAAGCCCTGTTCTGCGCCGACCCGCTGACGGGGCTGATTACCGCCGCTGCACTGGTAAGGCCGGATAAAAAGCTGGGCAGCGTCGAGGCTAAATCGGTGAGGAAGAGGTTTAAAGAGAAAAGCTTCGCCGCCGGAGCCAACCGGGAAACAATCGCCGCCTGCAGCGAAATCGGGCTGGAACTCGAAGAGTTTATGGAGCTAAGCCTGAAAGCGATGCAGGGCATAGCGGGGGATTTGGGGCTTTAGGTCTTCTTTTAGTGCTATACTATAATTGAGGCATTAATGTTGGAGG
This sequence comes from uncultured Dehalococcoidales bacterium, assembly GCA_964499775.1. Lineage (GTDB taxonomy): Bacteria > Chloroflexota > Dehalococcoidia > Dehalococcoidales > UBA2162 > MGML01. Next base: position 99,521 of record CAZCMK010000001.1, read on the forward strand.
GTAGGCTGTGAAGAAGGTTAGACTGCCGGTCATAATCACACAGGACGAAGACGGCTACTACATAGCCGAAGTGCCTGTACTTAAAAGTTGCTTTACCCAGGGGAAAACCAGAGAAGAGGCTCTGGCAAGCATCAAAGAGGTAATCCATCTTTGCCTGGAAAATATGGCTGAAGAGGGTGAACCGATACCGGAAGATTTCACGCTGGAGCAGGTTGAGGTTGCGGTTTAGTGCCAAAGCTGCCGGTAGTCTCCGGAGATGAGTGTATAGCTGCTCTGGAGGGGCTTGGTTACCGGGTAAAACGAATCAGAGGAAGACATGCCTGGCTGGTCTGCCCGGGACGCGTCCCGATTCCGGTCCCCAAACATCGCGAACTCGGACGAGTCGTCCTCAGGAAAATCATCCACACTGCGGACATCACCGTCGAGGAGTTCATTCAACTCTTGAAGTGAAGACTATTTTCTACCTAACCTCTGAATAAGCATACAAAACTGCCGGATATTAGATCTTTCGTCATTCTCACCCGCCTTTGGTGGACCAGTCTGGATTCCGTGTCAAGCACGGAATGACAATATCGGAAAATCTCTACAATGCGATGTGATAGTATTAAAGGTTAATTTACCTCAATTGTCGAACCGTCTGCGGTTTTGACGACGTCGATGCGGGTGGGGAAGGCGTCACGCAGTTCCTCGATGTGGGTGACGACGATTATCTTCTCGAAGTCGTCCTGAATCGAGGTTATCGCTTCTTTGAGTTTTTCGAGTCCGGTGCTGTCCTGGGTGCCGAAACCTTCGTCTATAATCAGGGTCGGCAGGGGCGCCCCGGCACGCCGGGCAAGGATTCTGGACAAAGCGATACGGATGGCGAAATCGATGCGGAAGGCTTCGCCGCCGCTGTACATTTCGTAGTTGCGTGTGCCCAGTTCGTCGGCTATCTTTATATCCAGCGTCTCGGCGGTACTCCCCCTCCTGGTCTCGCGCTGGGTCTCGATTTTCACGTGCATCCGGTTGTCCGTCATTCTCCCCAGCAGCTTGTTGGCTTCGTTTTCTATCTCTGGGAGAGCCATCTCGATAAGCCACGCCTGTATTCCGCTTTTACCGAAAGCCCTGGCAAGCTCGCGGTAAATCGATTCTTCCTTCGAAGCCCGGCTGAGCAGTTCCTCGCTCTCTTTCGCCCTCAGTTCTCTTTCCGAGATACGCTGGAGTATCCCCTTGATGCGGCCGACCGATTCCTGTGCCTGCTTCTGTCGGTCGCTCAGTTCCCGGTACTCGTTTTCAGCCCTGGTTAATTCGCCGGACAGACCGGGCAGCGAGGAGAGCTCGGTAGTCAATTCTTCCTTTCTCTGTTTATCATCCTCGATACTCTGGCGCAGCTCATAGGCAGCCTGCTCGGTACTTGAGGCCGACTCTTTTTCCTGAGTGATAAGCCTG
>CAZCMK010000001.1:101048-102517 GCA_964499775.1 uncultured Dehalococcoidales bacterium
AACCTCGTGAATATCGCGATTCAGGACAGTGATTTTACTCTGCGCCGCAGTTTTCGCCTGCTCCAGCTTCTTTTCAAGTCCGGCAATCTCGTCTTTATAGGATTTCAGTTCCGAGTTTTTCTGCGATAGCTGTTCCCGTACCGGAGTAAGCGACTCTGTTCTCTCCTGTTTTTCGGCGGAATACTTATTTTCGATGAGCCCGCGGTGCTCTTCTCCGAGTTCTCTTTCGCACAGAGGGCACTTTGCCCCGGTCTGAGTCGATAAAAGACCGAGTTTCTCTGTAATTTCTTCGATTTCCTGTTCCAGCCGTGTATTTTCTGATTCCAGGTTGAGGATACTTGTCTGCACTTGCTGGCTTGCCTGTCTTTTAATGTTCAGGATTTCTTCTTCTGCGGAAAGCCGGCTCAGCTCGGACTGCGCCTGCTGCAGTTCGGACCTGAGTCCGGGCAACCTCTGGCAGGCAGTGTCAAGCTCAGCGATTTTATTCTCAGCCATGGAATGCTCATTCAGCAGCGCCTGACTGGACTGAAGGATGGTCATTTCGAGCCTGTGTTTTTGCTCGTTCAGCGCCGTAACCAGCCTGAGTTTCTGGTCGAGTTCTTCGCTCAGCTTCCTGGTCTCCGTATACCTGTCATATCCTTCTTCTATTTCGGAACGACGGGTAATAAGCCCTTCATACTCCTTAACCCGTGAGTTAAGCTGCTCCGCCTGATTTTCGAAAAGTTCCGCCTGCCGGGTGCCTGCCGCCATATTTTTCTCAATCCGGGTAAGCTGCTGCTGCTTATTCTCCAGAAGCTCTCTTTTCTGCCTCAACTCGTTAAGCCCGGACTCTTTCTCCTTCATTTCCGTCTCTACCTGAGTTAATTCAGACTGCGTCTGGACGAGTTCGGCTTCGTAGGCGGGTTTTTGTTCGAGCTCTCTGCCTATGTCCTCGATGGTGTTTTCCGCCAGCGCTTTTTTAGTTTCCTGCTCCCTGGCAAGCTCCTTTGCCTGCTCTTCCAGTTCATCATAGCGCGATAGACCAAGAATACTCGCCAAGACCTCTTTTCTTTTCGCCGGTTGCTGCTGGGTAAATTCATCGGCGTGGCCCTGGCGAAGGTAAGCACTGTTGATGAAGGTGGGGTAGTCCATGTGCAGGACATCGATTATTTCCTGCTGTGTCTGGGCAATAGTATTCCCTGAAATAGACCTGAAGCCGTCGCCGGAAGATACCTGGAATTCCAGAATCGTCTGTCCCGAAGCCCGGCGCCTTTTCGGCCTGGCATGTTTGCGTATAACGCGGTAGGTATTCTGACCCACGGAAAAATCGAACTCCACCTCTGTTTCATCCTGACCGAGGTGGATGAGGTCGTCATCGCTCTTAGCTCTGGTCTTGCCCCAGAGCGCCCAGGTTATGGCGTCGATAAGCGATGATTTGCCGTTGCCGTTGTCTCCGCAGATGCTGGCGGTGTGGATGCCGTTGAAATAGA
>CAZCMK010000002.1:0-5637 GCA_964499775.1 uncultured Dehalococcoidales bacterium
CGATTATGACGCAGCTACCGGAGATTATATCCTGTTTGTGGGTGTAAATACGGGAAACGAAACCGGTGATGTATATAAAATCGGTGCTGAACCGGCGCCGGCCGACTCTACTGTTACTGACCTCGATATCGGTGCCGGCTATGGTCTGAGTGGAGTCGATGTTTCCGGGCTGGCTGCCAGCGGCACTGCCGCAGCCGTCTGTCTGCTTGCTGGTTGCACCGGTAGTACGCAGGTCTATCGTAGTAGTGACAGCGGTATCATCTGGGAAAGGAGTGCCAAGCAGCCTACAGGAGGGTCGGATACCTTTGTAGTGGTAGATAATTACTTTTCCGGTAACGGGATAGCCTATACGGCTACTACAGGCGCTGAGAGCGCATTTTCCCGTACTACTGACGGAGGTGTGACCTGGAATCAATCTGGCCTGATAGATACCGCGATGACTGCGAGTAGAATCATAGACCTGGCAGTGTCCCCGAATTACAGCCAGGATAACACCCTGTTTATGCTGACTTTTAACACTATAAGCATAGAATATAGTCTATGGAGGAGTGGTGACGGGGGAGTGGCATGGGAAAGGGTGTTTTGCACTGCTTTCGATAATGTAGACAGCCTCAGTATGGTCGAGCTGTCTCCGGATTATTTCACCGGTAATCAGGTAATATACCTTGCCGGGACAGGTGACGGGCTTCCGGCATTATGGAAATCCGAAGATAACGGACAGAGTTACACATACCGGGTCGCTCCTTATCAAATCGATGTGTTTACAGTACTTGATGATGATACTATCTTTTTCGGCGGTTTTGATGGCAATAACGGGCTTGTGTATAAAACGGGAGATGGCGGGGTTTCGTATACAACCGAAGTGGCGGCAGGTGCTCAATTACCGGAAGACGTTGCTGCCTCGCCGGACTACGAACATAACGGGATAGTCATGGTAGGTAACGTTGCCGGATGGGTCTATTATTCAAGCGATAACGGTAACACATTCGAACCTTTGCCATCGGATGATGTTTCGCCGCCATTTAATGGTTCGGTTACCATTGCCTTTGACCCTGACTTTACCAGCAATAACATAGTATATGCAGCCAGCAGTGCCGCAGATGAAGGAATCTACAGGTTTGTTCTAAATCAAAGCAGTGAATGGGAAAGGATAGACGACAGCATTCCAAACGGCGGCACAATAAGCCAGCTTGCAGTATCGCCTGAAGGGTTTTTGTATGCTGTCAATACACAAACAGTGAATACCGCGGGGCAGCAAGGAGGTATCGAACGATCGCTTAATCCGGCATCTCAGCTTACGCCAACATTCGAGACTATAGTCTCCGAGCTTGGTGATGGTGTAATACTGAGCGGGTTATGGTTTCGGGGAAACCGGTTGTGGTCAATCGATACCGAGAATAACAGGCTGCTGACTTATCTTGACGGATTGACTGTGCCGGTCAGTCTCGTCTCGCCGGCTAATGAAGCGACGGGTACCGGCACGAGTAATATGGTTCTTGATTGGGAAACACTGAACGGAGCTACCGAATACAGATGGCAGCTTGATTATAGTGCCGATTTCACTGGCGTGCCGGCTGATTTCGAGGGTGATACCGGAGCAAGCTCGGTACGACTACCGGAACTCAGTACGGGTACTACATATTACTGGCGGGTGAGAGCTATTGAACCGGTACTCGGTCCGTGGTCTGATACCTGGTCTTTTATCACAGCTCTCGGTCAGGCAGATGCTGCACCTGTACTTTTAAGTCCCGAAGCAGGTGAAGAGGGAGTGTCACCAAATCCGCTATTTCAGTGGAGTGCTATAGCCGGAGCCGAAGAATATGAGCTGGTAGTCTCGACAGATATATCTTTCGACAGTCTGGTAATAGACAGGACCGGCGAGTACGCTCTGCCGGTAACCGCCTGGGAGAGTGACATTAGTCTGGAATATGATTCTATTTATTACTGGAAGGTGCGGGCTGTTGGCCAGGGTAGTTGTAGTTCATGGAGTTCAGTGGGCGTATTCGTTACTGAATCGCTGCCGGACGTAAATCAGCCTGTTGAAGTGCCTTTACTTCTCAGCCCGGGAGCCGGAGCCAGAGACGTATCATTGAACCCTCTGTTTCAATGGAGTGCCGTAGACGGCGCCGAAGAATATGAGTTAACGGTTTCAGGTGACGTGTATTTCAATGATTTAGTTATAGACAGGACCGGCGGGTATGCTCTGCCGGTAACCGCCTGGGAGAGTGACATTAGTCTGGAATATGATACAACCTATTACTGGCGGGTGAGAGCGGTGGTTGACGGAGACTACAGCGCCTGGAGTGCTGTCGGCGCTTTTTCCACCGAATCTATGGAAGTAATTGACCAGACTATAGGTATACCCTTGCTTCTCAGTCCTGCGGCCGGTGATGAGGAAATATCACTGAATCCCCTGTTTCAATGGGACGCTGTAGACGGGGCTGAAGAATATGAACTGGTTGTTTCAAAAGAAGTTACTTTCGAGAGCTTGGTTATAGACAGGACCGGCAGGTATGCTCTGCCGGTAACCGCCTGGCAAAGTAATATTGGCCTGAATTACAATTCTACCTATTACTGGAGAGTCAGAGCGGTGGTTGACGGAGACTACAGTGCCTGGAGCGCTGTGAGTGTTTTTTCTACTAATTCGCTCCTGGATGTAAATGAGCCCGTTGAAGCCCCGGTACTTCTCAGTCCGGCGGCCGGTGCCGGTGACGTGTTGCTGAACCCTTTATTTCAATGGAGTGCTATAGCCAGAGCGGTAAAATATGAGTTAACGGTCTCAAGAGATGCTTCTTTTAACAATCCGGTGATAGAAAGAACCGGCAGATATGCCCTACCGGTAACAGCCTGGCAAAGTAATATTGGTCTTGACTATAATTCTACCTATTACTGGAAGGTAAGGGCTGCCGGTCCGGCTAACTACAACTCCTGGAGTTCAGTAGGGGTATTCATCACCGAATCACCGTCGGAAACAGACCAGCCTGCCGTCGTGCCTGTACTTCTCAGCCCGGGAGCCGGTGCTGAAAAGGTAACGTGTAAACCCCTGTTTCAGTGGGATGCGGTAAACGGAACCACTGGATATGAGCTGGAAGTATCGGGAGATACTTACTTCGATAATAACGTGATAGTAAAAGCCGGGAAATATGCCTTAACGTCAACTGCCTGGCAGAGTAGTATTGACCTTGACTATAACTGTATATACTACTGGAGGGTGAGAGCGGTACTGGAAAGCGGCTATAGTACCTGGAGTGCTGTCGGCGCTTTTTCCACCGAATCAATACCGGGTAGCTCGAATCCTGAGACGGAAATGACGTCTCGGGAGGTCACTTCGCCGTCACCGCAAATATCTGAGCCGGCATCTGAGGTACCGGTTCTGTCGTCCACGCTGCCTGTCCAGCAGACCATTCCGGACTGGGTTTTGTATATCGGTATCGGATTGCTGGTAAACATGGTTTTACTACAGATAACGGTGATTTTACTGGTGATAATAAACCGCCCTGGAACAAGGTAAGTCTTCACCGGTGAATTTGACCTCATTATTTTATAGATTGTATACTTTACAGAGTCGCCTGAACTGTAATTACTACAGGCAGTCAGTTTCCACTCACCTGTAACCGCTGAAGAACGATTTCCTCCCGTAGTGCTCTACAAGCTTTTTACAGGAAAGAGGTTCATTGATTAAGAAGAGAAAGTTACCGAGGTTATTCCCCGGCTGGTGGATGAACATAGTTACCGGTGTTTATTCCGGGCTGGGACACGGGTTTTACGGCTATGGAGTATCGGTTATTTTCAAACCGCTCGCTGCCGACCTGGGTTTGAGCCGTGCCGGAACGGCTTGGGCTACCGGAATCGGCAGACTCCAGGGAAGTATTGAAGCTCCCGTAACCGGCTGGCTCTCAGATAGATTCGGTCCGAGATGGGTAATCGTTTTCGGTACATCTGTTGTCGTTCTCGGTCTGTTTCTAATGAACTACGTAGATTCGCCGTGGGCTTACTATTTGGTCTGGGGAGTATTAACGGCGATAGGTACCAACCTTGCATTGACCATTGCTGTGGATAAAGCGTTGACCGACTGGTTTATTAGGAAAAGAGGGATGGCCTTTGGCATTAGGTTCGTTATCATCGGTATCTGCGGAGTAATCGTTCTGCCGATAATAACATGGCTGGTTACATCTTATGACTGGCGTGTGGCGTGCCTGGTGTGGGCTGCAGTAATGTTCACGGGAGTACCCCTCTTGTGGCATTTCGTCAAACAAAAACGTCCCGAGTACTACGGACTGCTTCCAGACGGGGCTGCCATCGAGTCGGATTCAGAATCAGACCTTGATGGCATGATAGGGAGAGGTGTGGAGTATGCCGCCGATTTCGAAGAGACTGAATTTACCTTGAGACAGGCGGTCAGGACACCCGCCTACTGGCTGATTACGATATCCTGGATTTGCGCGATGGTAGTCGGTGGAGCAATTAATACTCATTGTATTCCCTTTTTAACCGACATGGGTATTAGTGAAACTGCTGCCGGCGGGATGATGGCGATGATGGTCTTTTTCACCGTGCCGGCACGGTTTGTTGCCGGTTTTCTGGCAGACCGCATTAGAAAAGACCGGATGCAATTTCTGGTAGCAGCAGCGTTTCTAATGCAGGCTGCAGGAATCGGTGCTTTCCTGCTGCATCAGAGTATAGCTACGGTATATGTCTTTCTTATCCTGTTCGGGTTCGGTAGCGGGGCACCGGTTCCTTTGAGACTTACCATGGGCGGGCGTTACTTCGGCCGAAAGGCTTTCGCCTCCATTCAGGGCACGTCAATGGTGTTTTCTGCGCCGGTGGCTCTTCTTGCTCCCGTCTATGCCGGTTGGGTGTATGATTCCACCGGAAGCTATATACCGGCTTTTATGACCTTCGTTGTAATGGCTACCCTGGCTGCTGTACTCATGAGTATAATAAGGCCTCCAAAACCACCTGCTGAAGTTACGGATATCCGCAAATTTCTGTAGACTAATAGTCCAGTAAGAAGACCTGGGTGCTGAGAGGCAGGTTCGACTTGGTGAAATTCAGCTTGGGCTGAGACGTAACTTCCTTGACACCCATTTCCTTGAGAAATCTATCCACCGGCTCGAGCTCGCGTTTATTTGCTTCTGTCTTGTAATGCATGGGGATGACTACCTTGGGCTCGAGCTGCCGTACCGTTTCGGCTGCTCTGGAGGCATTGATTGTGGAGCCTCCGCCTGTCGGTATCAGCAGGATATCTACGTTATCGATTTCCTCCACCTGGCTGGTGGATAGCACGTGTCCAATATCGCCGAGGTGGCATACCGTAATCTCATCTATCTCTATCAGGTAGGCGGTGTTTTTCCCTCTGTTCTTGCCGCCGTTATTATCATGGAAGGTAGGCATACCGATAATCAGAACGCCGCTAGTTTCATATTCACCCGGTCCGGTTACAACTTTAGGTTCGCCGCTGACTCCGGAAACGTACGAGTGCCCCCGATGCTGATGACTGACGGTTACTATATTTGCAGTGAGTTTACCCGTGCTGTATCCCAGGTCGGGCGAGTAGGGGTCGGTAATGACAGTGGCATGACTGCCTTTAAGCCTGAAGCAAGAATGTCCCAGCCAGATAATCTCCATATATCCAAG
>CAZCMK010000002.1:5737-32961 GCA_964499775.1 uncultured Dehalococcoidales bacterium
TGCCTTTAAGCCTGAAGCAAGAATGTCCCAGCCAGATAATCTCCATATATCCAAGACTAATTATATCGCAGGGACAGCCTGCGGTCAATTGAAAAACACTTATTATAAACCTGGAATTTATGAAAAACAATGTTTATTTTTGTGATAACATCTCTTGACAAACGAGGTGGATAAGTGCTAAAAAATAATTAGCAGTCTAAAGCTTAGACTGCTAATTGAGGTGAAGTTGGATGTTATCACCAAGAACGGAGACGATACTTAAATCTATCGTCGGACAATATATAATAAAGGCTGTACCGGTATCATCCAGCAGTGTCACCGCCGATTCAGACTTGGGTGTCAGTTCGGCTACCATCCGTAATGAAATGGTACGCCTGGAGAAAGAAGGCTATATCGTCCGGCCTCACCATTCGGCGGGAAGTATACCTCTGGATAAAGGTTATCGCTGTTATGTAGATAATCTGGGCGATATCAAGCTGCCATTAGCCGAGCAAAGGATGATAAGTCACCTCTTTCATCAGGTCGAGGGAGAGCTGGGTGGGTGGCTAAACCTGGCGGCTACGCTTTTAGCCCAGATGGTGCAAAACGTGGCGATGGTTACCATGCCGAGGCCCGAAGCCTGCCAGTTGAAACATTTGGAGGTGGTTAGCCTGCAGGATGCTCTGGCGCTGGTTATCCTGGTCCTGAACGGTGCCAGAGTAAGGCAGCAGTTGATTACTTTTGATGAAACGACAACGCAGCCGGAACTAAGGATGGTTTCAATCAAACTGAGCGATGCTTATTCCGGCATGACCAGGTCGCAGATTCTGGATAAGAAAGATGAACTTACATCAACCGAGCAGCAAATCACCGATTGCCTGCTGAGAGAAATGGAAGCCGAGGATACCCGGAAATACGAAGAGTCGTACACCGATGGACTGCACTACACGCTCAACCAGCCTGAACTTACCCAGAACCACTTTCTGACTTTACAATTGATGGAGTTGTTCGAACAGAGAAACCTGGTAAGGAGTATAATCCCGTCACGGATAGCCGGAAATGGAGTACAGGTAGTTATAGGCACGGAGAATGAGGATGAGTCTGTCCACGATTACAGCGTGGTGATAAGTCAGTACGGACTCGCAGAAGAGGCTATTGGCACCATCGGGGTGGTCGGACCTACCCGTATGCCTTATGCTCGCACCATAGCTACCGTGAGTTATCTGGGCGCGGTTCTGGATATTCTGGTAGCAAAACTATACGGAAAAGAAGTATCTGTTGAGACGGATACCGATACAGCGGATTGATTGATATCGGGGTGATGATGAGCGAAGAGACAACCAATGGAATGGACCCGCAGAGTGTTGATATCGATGAGGAAGAAAAGACCCTAGAACAGGCTCTGCTTGATGAAAAGGCGAAGGCGGAAAGCTATCTGGCTAACTGGCAGCGGGTACAGGCAGATTTTATAAATTATAAAAGGCGTACCGAACAGGAAAAGGCGGAGATAGGCGAGTACACAAAATCGATGCTGGTTCTCGATATCTTACCTGTTCTGGATGATTTCGAGAGAGCTTTAACCGCCGTATCCGAAGAGATGGCTGACCAGAGCTGGGTAGAGGGAATCAAACTTATTGAACGCAAGCTGAGGACGACTCTCGAGGCTGAAGGGCTTTTACCTATTGAGGCGCTGGGCGAACCTTTCGATCCGTATCTGCACGAAGCGGTACGACAGGACAAGGGCGAAGAAGGAATAATCATCGAAGAAATTTTAAAAGGGTATAAATTTAAGGACAAGGTTCTTCGTGCCAGCAGGGTAGTTGTAGGTAACGGAGAAGTAGAAGAAGATTAACCGGGAGGACCCTGCCCGGTTCGTTCGGCGGGGCTCTCTGAAATAGGAGGAAATATCATGGCAAAAGTGATAGGAATTGACCTGGGAACGACTTACAGCGAGGTAGCGGTAATGGAGGGGGGTGAACCGAAGGTTATTCCCTCGGCTGAGGGAGGTAATCTCGTTCCATCGGTTGTGGCGATAAACAAGAGCGGAGAACGTCTGGTGGGTCAGATAGCCAAACGCCAGTCTGTCGTTAATCCGGAAAATACCATCCACAGCATTAAAAGGTTTATGGGGCGTAAGTGGGGAGAGCCGGCAGGACGTGAGTTGACGGTTGAGGAAGATGCCAAGCGTAAATCTTATAAGGTAACCAAGGCTGCCAACGATGATGTCCGCGTGGTCATGGGCGACAAAGAATACAGCCCGCCGGAAATCTCGGCAATGATTTTACAGAAACTCAAGACGGACGCCGAGTCTTATCTGGGCGAGAAGGTAACCGAGGCTGTAATTACCGTGCCGGCTTATTTCAACGACAGCCAGCGTCAGGCGACAAAAGATGCCGGCAAGATAGCCGGGCTGGACGTGCTGCGGATAGTCAATGAACCGACTGCCGCGTCTTTGGCTTACGGTCTGGACAAAAAGGCGGACGAGACTATTGCCGTATACGACCTCGGCGGCGGTACCTTCGATGTATCAATACTCGAACTGGGTGAAGGTACTTTTCAGGTCAAGTCCACCAACGGCGATACTCACCTCGGAGGTGATGATTTCGACCAGATGGTAATAGACTGGCTTTGTGACGAGTTCAAGAAAGAGCAGGGAATAGACCTCAGGCAGGACAAGATGGCTTTGCAGCGGCTCAAGGAAGCTGCCGAAAAAGCCAAGTGCGAGCTTTCGACCGTCCAGCAGACTGAGATAAGTCTACCTTTTATCACCGCTGATGCCAGCGGCCCCAAACATCTAAATATCAATCTTACCCGCTCGAAGCTGGAACAGCTTGTAATGGACCTGGTGGAAAAATCGCTGGAGCCCTGCCGTGCGGCACTGGAAGACGCCGGTAAGACGGCAGCCCAGATTGACGAGGTTATTCTGGTCGGCGGGCAGACCCGTATGCCCCTGGTCCAGCAGAAAGTAACGGAGATGTTCGGCAGGGAGCCTCACAAGGGCGTCAACCCTGACGAAGTGGTGGCTATAGGAGCCGCTATACAGGCAGGTGTGTTGAAGGGTGAGGTTAAGGATGTCCTTTTGCTGGATGTTACACCTCTCACTCTTGGAATCGAGACTCTCGGCGGGGTAGCCACTCCTCTTATCCCCCGTAACACCACCATACCGACCTCGAAAAGCCAGATTTTCAGCACCGCTGCGGATAACCAGCCCAGCGTGGAAATCCATGTCGTTCAGGGCGAAAGACCGATGGCGGCGGACAACAGGACGCTGGGAAGATTTATGCTCGATGGCATACTGCCGGCACCGAGGGGGTTGCCCCAGATTGATGTCAGCTTTGATATGGACGCCAACGGCATTCTCAGCGTGAGGGCTCAGGATAAAGGCACGGGCAAAGAGCAGAAAATAACAATCACAGCTTCAAGCGGACTGGAAAAAGGCGAGATAGAACGGATGCAGAAGGAAGCGGAAGCACATGCTGCTGAAGATGCCAAGCAGCGTGAAAAGGTTGAGACCTTTAACACTGCCGATACTCTTGCCTATACGGCGGAAAAAACACTGAGAGACCAGAAGGATAAGATACCCGATGATTTGAATAAGGAAGTGGAGGAAAAGATACAGGCGGTACGCTCGGAGCTGCAGGGTACGGACGTGGACGCAGTGAAGCAGGCTACTCAGGACCTGAACGCCGTTATGCAGAAGATAGGAGAAGCGGTCTATAAGCAAGAGCCACCGCCGGGTGGAGAAGCACCGCCCGAAGACCAGCCGCCGGGTGATGAAGGGGAAGGCACCGTAGAAGGTGAATTCCGCGAGGTGTAGAAAAGATATAGCGAATTAAGCCCATAACGGGGAGTTAAAGAGGGGCGAAGCCCCTCTTAAGAAAACCCTTCCCCCTCTCCTTTGAAGGAGAGGGGGATACAGGGGGTGAGGTAGTTTATAATTGACAAAACAAGATTACTATGAAGTCCTCGGCGTGGATAGAAATGCTACCCAGAGTCAAATAAAGGCGGCTTATCGTAAGCTTGCCTTTCAATACCACCCAGACCACAATAGTGACGATGGCTCGGAAGAAAAGTTCAAAGAAGTAAACGAAGCCTACGAGGTGCTTTCAGACCCGGAAAAGCGAGAAACTTACGACCATTTCGGGCACAGCGGTGAAGGTTACTTCGGACGCGGTTTCGAGGGGTTCGGCTTCGACGGAGTCGGCAGTATTTTCGATGCTTTCTTCGGTGGGAGAACGACCACATCAACCCGTCAGGCGCCGGAGCGCGGCGCCGACCTTCATTCTAATCTTGCTATCACCCTTGAGGAAGCAGCTTTTGGTATAGAACAAGAGCTAAACATATCCCGTATCGAACACTGCTCATTATGCCACGGCGCCGGCAGCCGGCCGGGCAGCCAGCCTGCTCAGTGCACCGAATGTAACGGTTCCGGGCAGGTACGGCGGGTCCAGCAGAGTATCTTCGGACGTTTCACCAATATCACCGCCTGCCCCAGGTGCCGGGGTGAAGGCAGGATTATTACAGACCCCTGTCCCCAGTGCCGGGGTACGGGCAAAGAGCGGTTCCAGCGCAATATATCGGTAAAAATACCGGCAGGGGTGGATGATGGGTCCAGGATACGCCTCAGCGGTGAAGGTGATGTCGGAGCGAGGGGCGGTACCTCGGGTAATCTATACATAAGCCTCTCGGTTAAAGAGCACGAGCATTTTGTACGTGAAGACGACGATATCATATATGAACTGCCCGTTAATTTCGCCGAGGCTGCTCTGGGGACCGAAGTCGAAGTGCCCACTCTGCATGGCGATGTCAAGCTAAAGGTTCCCGCCGGCAGCCAGACGGGATACGTCTTTCAGTTGAGGAACAAAGGTATTCCCCATCTCAGGGGAAGAGGGCAGGGCAACCAGTTCGTCGTGCTTAAGGTGGTTACTCCCGAATCACTAACTAAAAAACAACGCCAGCTTTTTGAAGAACTGGCTGAAGACCTGGGTGAGTCCAGGAAACGGAAGTGAAATTTTTATTCCTGAGCCTCTTCAGGTAACGCTGACTCCAGCGGTGCGGCTTTTTCCCCAAGCTTACGCTCTTTACCGGCTAGCAGTCTGGCAATATTTTCTCGGTGCATGATAATTATAACCACCGTGCCGATAAGAGCATAAATTAAGTACTCCAGGGGGAATCCGTTCCAGATGGTAAGAGGAATCAATATCGTGTAGGTGCCCACTGCACCGGCGATAGAACCGAGTGAAGCGAACCTTGTCATGCCTGCCCCGATTATAAAGACCTCTCCGCCGAACAGGGCTGCCACCGGGCAAAGGGCTGCCAGTCCGCCGAAGAAGGTAGCGACCCCTCTGCCTCCCTTAAACCCGAGGAATATCGACCAGTTATGTCCGGCGATAGATGCCAGGGCTGCCAGACACTGGGCAACCAGCAGTCCCAGACCGAAATCTCCGCCGATGACCAGGTAGTTTCTGCCGACTATCAATCCGGCGAATACTACCGCCAGGGCTCCCTTTAGAATATCGAGAAAGAGTGCCAGGGCTGCCGCTTTTTTCCCGGCTGTCCGCAGTACGTTGGTCGAACCTATTTTCCCGCTACCGTATTCTCTGATATCTACTTTGGCGGACAGCTTGCCTACTATGACCCCGGAAGGAATGGAACCCAGAAGATAACCTATAACAACTACAGCCAGAAACTGTATGATTATCATGATTCTGCCCTCGTTTTAAAGACCAGGCGTAACGGAGTGCCAGTAAAACCAAAGGACTGGCGAAGCTTGTTTTCGAGGTAACGCTGGTAGGAAAAGTGTATCAGCCTGGTGTCATTGATAAAGAATACGAAGGTAGGTGGATTAACGTCAGCCTGTGTGGCATAAAGGATTTTAAGTCGTTTACGACCGATTCGGGGAAGATTATGTGCCGCTACCGCCTGTTGTACCACACTGTTTACGGTAGCGGTGGGAACTCGTTTTAACCTTTCCTGGTAGACTTCGGATACCCGGGGCATAATCTTTTCCACCCCCTGTCCGTATTTAGCCGAAGTATACACTACCGGAGCGTATGGCATAAAGTTAAGCTGGCTTCTTATGTATCTATTCCATTCGGTCTTATTTTTATCTGAGACAAGGTCCCATTTATTAATAATCAGTACAATTCCTTTCGCCATCTGGCGAATATAACCGCCGATATGCACATCCTGTGCTGTAAACGGCTCGCTGGCATCTATGACCAGTAAAGCTATATCGGAGCGGTCGATGGCGCGCAGGGCACGAATAACGCTGTATTTATCCACTCCGACGCCCTGTCGGCCTCGCCGTTTGATGCCGGCTGTATCAATGAGTATCACATTCTGGCCTTGAAAGTCAAGCGAGGTATCTATGGCGTCACGTGTGGTGCCGGGGGTATCATCGACTATCACGCGCTCTTCGCCCAGGATTGCGTTCAGCAGCATCGACTTACCGACATTGGGTCTTCCGACAATGGCGACCTTCATCGCTTCGGAGCCTGGTTCTACCGATGGTAGTGACGGCAGCAGTGAGATTATACTGTCCAGCAGGTCGGCAGTGCCGCGACCGTGATGAGCGGAAATCGGCAGCGGCTCGCCCAGACCAAGCTCGTAGAATTCCACCGCCTCAGCCTCGAGTTTGTCATTATCCGCCTTATTAGCGGCAAGTAACACCGGTTTACTTGTCCGGCGGAGCATATCCGCTATTTCCATGTCGAGAGGGGTTACGCCGTCTCTCACGTTTACCAGGAAGACCAGAAGGTCAGCTTCACCTATAGCTGTCTCTACCTGCTCTTTCACTCCCTGGGCTATCGTCGACTCCGGCTTTGTCTCTAGCCCGCCGGTATCGATAAGGGTGAATTCAGTCTCCTGCCATGAGACGGTTGTATTTACCCGGTCACGGGTGGTACCCGGCAGGTCTTCTATTATAGCTATCTTTTTACCTGCCAGCCGGTTTAACAGGGTGGACTTACCCACGTTCTGTCTGCCGATTATAGCCACAATAGGTTTTTCCATATTAGTCTTCATTCCCAATCCGGAGTCCGGTTGTAATATATTCTTTTCCTGCAACGGTACACCTTTAATTAAGTTACTCGGGAGGAATACTGCCCTTTTTCCATACACCTCGTTCTCATATATTCGAGGGGTATAATTACGGGTTGAGGAGAGAATCAGTTGACCATGATAAGTCCGTTAATCCTGAACGGTCTGCATGGGCTTCAGTCCTGATAATTCATTGGCCATTTTTACGCTGGGAGGTTCGATTTCGGTTCCGGCAATGCTTCTCAATTCGCCGATGGCGCCCCGGAAGTTCTGGACGAAGGTATTGTATTCCATGGCAAACCGGTTGTAGTGGTCTCTGGTTGCCGGCGGCAGGTCTATTTTCTCCGCTATCTCGTAGAACTGCTCCACAAA
This sequence comes from uncultured Dehalococcoidales bacterium, assembly GCA_964499775.1. Taxonomy (GTDB): domain Bacteria; phylum Chloroflexota; class Dehalococcoidia; order Dehalococcoidales; family UBA2162; genus MGML01. The sequence continues at coordinate 13,130 of CAZCMK010000002.1, forward strand.
CTCGTAGTAGTGGTTATTCAATATCCATAACTCGTTTAGATAAACACGCAGATATATACTGAACCTGCCTGTCCTGGTATCGCTCTCTATTCTGTGGATAAAGCTGTCGAACCAGGTATCGAGAAGCCGGGCGCACATATCGCATGAACGCGCCCAGTCCCATAGTTGGGGGTCATCCATATTAAACAGGGTGTCTATTATGGCGAAAATAGAGAGAGAGGAGGTGCCTGTAAAGCGACGGCTGAAGTATCCAGCCTGTTGCTTGAGTCGCATTGATATTTGCTCAAGCTGCCTCTCGCTGGCACTTAGTATAACTACTAGCAGGCCTACAACCAGAGTTATTCCCAGGGTAGTAGCTACCAGCCATATCTCCCATTGATAATAATACCCGAGCAGTGCCAGAGCAGTAATCAGAACCGGAGACCAGCCCCAGATTATTATCGTCTTTAATGTTTTCATTATGACGCCGTTACCTCCTGATAATAGCCGGTAATCTATATCTGTGAAGCACCCAGCATTTTAGCCAGCAGCGCTCTCTGCGCGTGAAGCCTGTTTTCAGCCTGGTCGAATGCTACCGATTGGGTGCCTTCAAGGACATCATCGGTTACCTCTTCGCCGCGGTGTGCTGGCAAATCGTGCATGAAAATTGCGTCTTTCTTTGCCAGAGACATCAGTTTTGCGTTTACCTGGTAACCGGCGAATACCCGCTGCCGTTGTTCAGCCTCGGCTTCCTGACCCATACTTGCCCAGACATCCGTATAGACAACATCGGCGTCCTTTACCGCCTCCTCCGGTTGCTCGGTAAGCAGGATTCCGGCGCCGGAGACCGCGGCGTATTCCTTTGCTAGGCTGATATAACGCTCCAGGACGGTGTACCCGGTCGGCGAGGCAATCCTGATGTTTATACCGGTAAGCGTAGCCGCCAGAAGCAGGCTGTGAGCTACGTTGTTGCCGTCTCCGATAAAAGCCAGGTTCAGTCCAGCCAGCGTTTGCTTTTTCTCGTGTATGGTAAGCAGGTCGGCGAGTGCCTGGCAGGGGTGTTCGAGGTCGGAAAGGGCGTTTATCACCGGCACGCCCGAGTACTCCGCCAGTTCCTCCACGGTCCGGTGCGAAAAAGTGCGGGCGGCGATAGCGTCTACATAACGTCCCAGAACTCTGGCGATGTCCTTAACCGGTTCTCTCTTGCCGATACCGACCTCCGATTGTGAAAGATATATGGTATCTCCGCCAAGCTGACGCATGGCTACCTCGAAGCTGACACGTGTTCTCGATGACTGTTTCTCGAAGAGGATAGCGAGTATCTTCCCGCCTAGCAGGTTGGTCCATTCCTTGCCCTTGCTTTCAACTGCGTAAGATATCAGCGAATGAATATCCTCTGCATCGAGGTCGGATATCGATAGAAAGTCCTTACCTTTCATCTCAGGTTCCTTATGCTCTAAAGTATACCACGAAACAGTCTAACTCTCCACAGAACAGGTATAGTTAGTATCTGGTTAAATAAACTGTTATTACATGGAGTCTGCCTGTGGGGAAAATATATATATTTTTATGGTATCGTTCTAGATTGGCTGGTTTCTTGTTACCTCACCCTTTACCCTTCAGGGTGAACCCTCAGGATGAACCCCTCTCCAACCAGAACTACTAATATGGAGTGAGAAGTTTTCCTGGTTGGAGAGGGGAGTAAAAAAGAGAGGGGGCTGCGCCCCCTCTCTAAAAAATCTCCCCCTTTCACGCTTCGAATATTTATGTAGCAAAACAAGGTACTGCGTGAGAGGGGGATTAAGGCCTGCCCGCCGTACGAGACTTCGGCAGGCGGGGGGTGAGAACGAATATCAATCGAAATAGAACAATACTATCTATATTAAGTGCTTGACACTGGCCAATGGCTAACCTAATATGCAGTATAGTAGGGGAGGGTAGATAAAAGTGTCCAATACAGAGAAATTTACCGTAGCGGGTAACCAGGTAGTCGATAAAGTCAAGCAACTGATACACGAAGGCAATATAAGGAGAGTACGACTCCTTCACGAAGGGCGGACCATTATAGAAATCCCTCTCTCGGTAGGTGCACCGGCGACGGCTGTAGTCATTCTGGCGGCTCCGCTTCTGGCGGCTCTCGGCGCTTTCGCCGCTCTTGTAACTGAATGTACTATCGAGGTAGAGAAGATAGACGAGTCCTGACCGTAAATGAATCTCTACCTCTCCGAGGAGGTGCTTCCGGTGAAAGGAAGCTACGTTCTCCTTATCGACCTGCCTGAAGCACAAAAAATAGCCGCGGGCAGACTGAAAACGAATGATTTTCCTGCCGGCTGCTATGCCTACGTAGGTTCGGCAATGGGAGGGCTGAAGTCCAGGCTGGATCGCCACCTCAGGCGTGAGAAAAAGCTTCACTGGCATATAGATTATCTACTGCAAAAAGCGTCCGTGAATAGTGTGATTATCTGCGAGTCCGAAGAAAATGTAGAATGTGCTATTGCCAGTGCTATAGGCGGTCAATTCGATACTATTAAAGGGTTCGGTTCGAGCGACTGCAGATGCACCGGGCACCTTTTTTACTCTCCGGTGGACATGGAACGGGATATATTTGAATTACTCCACATACATGGTATGAAACCACAACTGATAGCGAATGCAGGTCAGCAGACACAAGAAGGAAAATGGTGACGGAATTAATCCTTGTCAGACACGGTGAAACGGAATGGAATAGAGGCGAGATATTCAGGGGCAGGGCTGATATCGACCTTAATAAGATTGGAAAAAGACAGGCTGAGCTTCTGGGTGAATATTTACGTACTCTGGACTTAGAAGCTGTCTATTCCAGTCCTCTGAAACGGGCTGTTAAGACTGCTAAGGCTATTGCCGGTGTACATCGGCTGGATATTGAATTCGCCCCCGACCTTATCGATATCGATTACGGAGAGTGGCAGGGACTGCATCTCAGCGAGGTGAAGAAAAAATACAGCGAGCTTTACATAAAGTGGGTTAATTCTCCTGATGAGGTGATGATGCCGGGTGGTGAAAGCCTAGAAGATGTCCGGAAAAGGGCCAGCCGGGTGATTGAAGAAGTGGTTGAAAGGCACGCCGGGACTGTAGTCGTGGTGGCTCATCGCGTGGTAAATAAGGTACTGATTTGCGCCCTGCTGGGACTGGACAATTCTCACTTCTGGAACATAAGGCAGGATACCTGCGGAATTACCGTTTTTAAATGGGAAAACGGGCGTTTCGTACTCACCCGGCATAATGATACTTCTCACCTGAATTTCCTGCCCGGAGCGCGGCTGGCAGATTTCTAGCCGGTTGACGGTCTATCAAGTATTCCTTTCACTCTGATATAATAAACGTATGGAAAAACCTCTTCTGGTGCTGTTCGACGGTAATGCCATAATACACCGCGCTTTCCACGCTTTCCGGGCTACCAGACCTCCTACCGTGTTCACCGTCCGCAAGACCGGCGAGATTGTAACCGCCGTTTACGGCTTCGCTCAGATGCTGCTGAAGTCGATAAACGACCTGAAACCAACCTGTTATGCCGTTACCTTCGACACGCCTGCACCGACGTTCAGGCACAAGATGTACGACCAGTATAAGGCGCAGCGTCCTCCCACTCCCGACGAGCTGATAGACCAGTTCGACAGAGTCAGAAACCTGGTAGAGACGTTTAATATACCGATATATGAGCTCGACGGTTATGAGGCGGATGACGTTCTGGGCTCGCTCAGCAGGCAGGCAAGCGAGCAGGATATCGATACCATAATAGTTACCGGCGATGCCGATACCATGCAGCTTGTGACTCCCCGAGTGAAAATCATTTACCCCAAGCCGCGGGGTTCTTTCAGCGATACCATACGGTACGATGACGGAGCGGTTAAAGAAAGATACGGTGTTACGCCGCAGCAGATTACCGACCTCAAAGCGCTGGTAGGGGACACATCCGATAATATACCCGGCGTTAAGGGCATAGGTAAGAAGACGGCTGTGAAACTTATCGAGGAGTTCGACTCCGTAGAAGGTATATATGAGCATATCGATGAGGTGACTCCACCGAGAATCCATACTATACTCCGGGAAAACGAAGCGGTTGCTTACCAGAGCAAGGAACTGGCCACTATCGATGTAAATGCGCCGGTTACCCTGAATCTGTATGAATGCCAGCTCAGCCGCTATGACCGCAATAAAGTGACCGAGCTTTTCCGTGAGCTCGAATTTTACAGCCTGCTGCCCAAGCTGCCGGAAATGGCAGAAAACGCGACCGGAACGGGCGTGCAGATTGAGTCCGCTCCTCCTCCCAAACGTGACTATCATATCATAAGCGATGCTTCAGCCTTCGATGACCTTCTAAATGGTATCACATCCGCCGGGTCATTCACCTTTGACCTGGAAACGACCAGTCTGGATGCCATGTCCGCTCAGATGGTGGGGATATCGCTGTCGAAGGCTCCGGGAGAAGCGTACTACATCCCGGTAGGCCATGCCGGATTCGGGCAGGGTGAACAATTACCGCTGGACTATGTCCTCGAGCGTATCAGGTCTGTCCTGGAGGACCAGGCTCTGGAAAAAATCGCCCATAACGGCAAGTACGATATGACAGTCCTGGCGGAGAACGGAGTGAATGTCAGAAATCTGACATTTGATACCATGATAGCCGCCCACCTCCTGAATGAGAAATTATTAGGCTTGAAAGCCCTCGCCTTCAGCCGGCTGGGGACTGAGATGACTCCCATTACCGAGCTTATCGGCTCGGGTTCAAAACAGCTATCAATGTCCCAGGTAGATGTTGAAAAAGCGGCCGATTATGCCTGTGCCGATGCCGATATGACCGGGCAGCTCGCAGAGCTGCTGGGTCCCGAACTCCGACAGTCGGAATTATGGCGGCTTTTCACCGAAGTCGAAATGCCGCTGGTCCCGGTGCTGGTGACAATAGAGAGGAACGGGATAGCGCTGGACATGGAGTTGATGAGGCAGATGGCGCAGGAACTGGGTGAACAATTGCTGAAAACCGAGGCAGGTATATACAACAGCGCCGGTCACCAGTTCAATATAAACTCGCCCCAGCAGCTAGGGCTTGTCCTGTTCGAGGAGCTGGGATTGCCGACGACGAAGAAAAAGGGCAGCTATTCGACCGCAGCCGCTGTCCTTGAAGGATTGCGGGGCGTTCACCCTATAATCGAGCAAATCCTGGAGTATCGCCAGCTCTCCAAGCTGAAATCGACCTATATTGATGCTTTACCCGGTCTGGTCAATCTCAAGACCAGGCGACTCCATACAAGCTTCAACCAGACAAGAACCTCGACAGGCCGCCTTTCTTCCAGCGACCCCAATCTGCAGAATATACCTGTACGCGGTGAGCTCGGGAAACAGGTAAGGAAGGCGTTCATCGCCCCGTCCGGCACCTGCCTGCTGAGCGGTGACTACTCGCAGATTGACCTCCGCTCTCTTGCCCATCTTTCTCAGGACCGGAATCTGGTGGACGCGTTTAATCACGACGAGGATATTCACGCCGCAACTGCCAGCCAGCTTTTCGATGTGGGTATTTCAGAGGTTACGGAAGATATGCGGCGTGTGGCTAAAACGGTTAATTTCGGCGTCATTTACGGAATGAGCGACTACGGTCTGGAGCAGGCAACCGAGCTGTCACGTGAAGAGGCAAGCCGGTTTATCTCCGCCTATTTTGAAAAATATCCGGGCATAAAAAAGTACCTGGAGTCCACCAAGCAACAGGCAAGAGATAAAGGCTACGTCCAGACGATACTGGGCAGGCGGCGTACCATTCCTGAGATAAACTCCTCCAACCGGCAGATAAGAGAGGCAGCCGAGCGTATGGCGATAAATATGCCGGTCCAGGGAACGTCCGCCGATATTATCAAGGTGGCTATGATTAATTTGTGCCAGGAGATGGACAGGCGCGGACTGAAAAGCAAGATGGTGCTACAGGTGCACGATGAGCTTCTTTTTGAAATCCCATCGGAAGAAACGGAAGAAATGGACAGGCTAGTCCCTGAGATAATGTCCACTGCCCTTGAGCTCAGCGTTCCCCTGAAGGTGGATATCAAGAGTGGTCAGAACTGGGCTGAATTGAAGTAGAGACCGGGTGCGAGAAACCTTCAAACGCGACCCATCAGAGAAGGAATTATTTATCTAAATCACAAAAGACCACGATACGTTATTATATGTGCAGAGAAAACTGATATGGCTGGAAAGGACTGGTGAGTGAAGAAGGTATTTTTCGGCTGGATTATCGTTGCGACCGGTCTATTCTTCTCCACCTATAATAGCGTCTTATTCGTATACGGGTTCACTGCCTTCATGGACCCTATTGCCGTTACCTTCGGCTGGACATACGCTCAGGTCTCTCTGGCGTCTTCCCTGCGAGGACTCGAAACCGGCAGCCTGGACCCTCTGGTAGGCTTCGCTGTGGACCGCTGGCCGGCAAGATGGCTGATGTTTATCGGTATAATCATCTACGCCCTGGGTGCGGTTTTCATCAGCCGGGCAACAAACCTGGCTATGTTCTACGCTGGTTTCCTTATCGTAGGTCTGGGTGGCGCCATCAGCGTTACCATGGTACCTTCAACGGTGATTGCCAGGTGGTTCAGGAAAAATATAGGCAAAGCCAGTGGACTGCTGGCAACGGGCGTGGGTATTGGTGGTCTGTTTACTCCTCTACTTGTGATGTCAATCGATGCTTTTACCTGGCAGAATACTCTGGCCTATCTGGCTATAGGCATGCTGATACTGGGATTACCGCTTTCCTTTATCTTTCGGGGCAGACCGGAAGATTACGGTATGCTGCCTGACGGTGAAAAGCAAGACGAAACGCAGCCTGTGAGAAGTGCCGATTACGGAATCGGGGTCAGAGAAGCGCTGAAAACACAGGCTTTCTGGTGTATTGGCATTGCCACAATGCTTCAGATGTTAGCGATACACGGCGTGACACTCCACATGATACCGTATCTGACCAGCCTGGGGATAGAGAGAGCGGATGCCGCTATAGCCGTAACTACCTTCTCTATAATTACCGTTACATCCAGAATACTTTACGGGTTTTTTGCCGATATTGTTACAAAAAAACACGTATTGACACTCTCTATGTTACTGACTGCTGTCGGTCTTATTCTGTTTCAATTGCTCGACGGCACTTCTTTTGTCATGGTGGTGGTATTTGCCGTGGTTTACGGAGTCGGCGCCGCCGGGGCGATGCCGCTCAGGACGCCGATAATTCGAGAGTACTTCGGAGTTAAAAGATTCGGGACAATATTCGGACTGCTGGCTTTTTTCCTTACTATAGGCTCCGCCGTCGGCGCACCCGCAGCTGGATGGGTATATGATACCCGGGGCGTTTATTATCCGGTCTGGTTGGTATACGCCGGTCTTTGTTTCATCGGAATGATTCTAATCCAGATAATTAAAAAACCTGAAATTGAGTGAGAAGAATGCCTGAGTTACCCGAGGTAGAAACGATAAAAAACGAGCTTTTACCCCATATCATCGGTCGCACCGTTACCGGCTTTACCTTTCTCTGGGAAGGGATGGTAAAAAAGATACCAGTTGAAGATTTTAAGTCCGGTATTATCGGACAGACGGTAACCGGCCTGTCCAGGCGCGGCAAGTACCTGATTTTCAGCCTGAGCGGCGGCACCTACATGATTATCCATCTGAAGATGACCGGTTCGTTGCTCGTTCAGCGGACTTGCGATGAACTGCCACGTTTCACAAGGGCGGTAATACACCTCGATAACGACACTGATATCGTGTTTCGTGACCCGCGTAAGTTCGGCGCGATGCGGCTGGTCGAAGACAGTGATGGCATCATCGGCAAGCTGGGTCCGGAGCCTCTGGAGGCTGATTTCACTCCTCGGGTAGTGGCTCAGCGGTTTAGGGGACGTAAACCCCCGATGAAGGCGTTACTCTGCGGCCAGAATGTAATCGCCGGTATCGGCAGCATGTATGCCGATGAAGTCATGTTCGCTACCAGAATCCACCCTATGAGGTCGGCTGATAGCCTGTCCGATGAGGAGATTGAGCTTCTTTGCAGCGCCATTCGCCGGATACTATGGACGGCTATCGAAAATAAAGGGGCGAGCGTGAATACCTATTTCAGGCCGGACGGGACGAAGGGGACGGCGCATTACGAGTTCAATGTTGCCCGCCGCGGCGGGCAGCCCTGCAATGTTTGCGGGACTCCCGTAGAGAGGATTGTGGTGCGGGGTAGGGGAACGTATTTCTGTCCGAACTGCCAGGCTGAAAAGCCCTGATTAATACATATAGCCCGATTCACTAAATTCCCTTCAGACTGTCTAAAATCATCGATATTAACTCTTTTGTCATTCCCGCCCGCCATGGCGGGCGGGAATCCAGAATCCGCCTCTGGCGGACCCATCTGGATTCCGTGTCAAGCACGGAATGACAGTTTTCGTAAAGGCTTAATAACGACCTTTAATACAAGCCCCTAACAAGGGTAAGATTTTATAGAGGAGCTTTGCCGTTATTTACTCTCCCATATCCCTGTTTGTGCCTCTGATAATATTGTCTTTCATGTATTTATCGGTGAGTGACACGGCAAGGAAGAATATGGGCTTGTCCGCCCTTACCACCCGCAACGGGCAGTGTCTCAGCCCGGCGGGACAATAGATAAGGCAGCTTTTCGTAAGTGTGTACTTTTCATCCTCGAGCCAGAATTCCACCTCTCCGCAAAGGTCGCCCGGATTATCCGTATCGCTGCCGAAAAATCCCACTACCTCGTCGAAATCGTGTGTATGAGACGGAGAGCCTTCTTCCTCGGTGGCTTTCCAGTACCAGGAGCAGATTATGCTGGGGGCTCCCTTGATAATAAAGTCTTCCAGCCATAATATGCGTGTCGCTCTTTTGCTATATTCCTCGTCTCTCGCCGCCACATCATCGGGGAGTGTTAAATCGGTAAGTATATATTTCTCGTATTTCCTATCCGTCATTTTATGATTCCTCCCGTTTTATAATCCGGATTCTCTGCCTACGCTGATGCCGGTCAGGCGCTCCAGGGCTTTAACCAGCGCCTGAGTGCCGCTTTTACCCTCGCCTTCGGACTGGAGTGACTGGTACATCTCCTTAACCTGACTGGTTACGGGCAGGGTAATCCCCATTTCCTCAGCCGTTTTTAATACGATATTGAGGTCTTTGTGCATGAGGTCTATCATGAAGCCTGGCTTGAAGTCCCGTTCGACTATGCGCGGCGCCAGGTTGACAAGTTGCCATGAGGAAGCGGCACCGCCGCTGACGGCGTCGATTGCTTTATCCAGGTCTACGCCCGATTTCCGGGCGAATATCAACGCCTCGACAACGGCGTTTAACGTTCCGGCTACTAGTATCTGGTTGACCAGCTTGACCGTCTGTCCCATCCCGGTAGTACCCACGTGGATGATGTTCTTTCCCATAGCCTGCAATACCGGCTGGCAGCGCTCGAATATCTCCGTGTCTCCACCCGCCATGATGGACAGTGTACCGTCGATTGAGCCCTGCTCGCCGCCGCTAACCGGGGCGTCAAGCATGTGGGCGCCTTTTTCCTTGAGCCGGGCGGCTATTTTCCTGGTTGCTTCCGGCGAGATGGTGCTCATATCAATGACCACGGAGTCGGGCTTGATTCTCTCTATTACCCCGTTCTCGCCGAGAATCACGCTCTCCACGTCCGGCGTGTCGGATACTATGGTGATTATAACAGTGGTCTCGGCGGCTACTTCAACCGGTGAGCCGGCTTTCCTTGCTCCCTGCGAGGCCAGCTCTTCGGCTTTGGAGGCGGTGCGATTGTATACGGTGACCTCAAAACCTGCTTTTACAAGGTTGAGAGCCATCGGCTTGCCCATTATGCCCAGTCCGATAAAACCAATATGACTGTCCATCTAAATAAACTCCACGTCTTATTGTTCTTTTTTCCAGAGGAACGGGATAATAAAGGCAATACAGCCAAGAAGGAAAAACACACTGCCGGCGAATCCCCAGGGGCTCCAGGTGATGATGCTATCGGCAATGAAGAGTATAGCGCAGACAAGGAAAAGTAGCCAGCCGCAGAGCTGAAACCTGCTTTCCTTTACGCTTTTTCCGTCAGGCATCAACTCCTCCGCGTATTAGTGATTTTAACTAGCATTTTGTATAGCCGCAGCTGTGGCAGACGAAACAGCCTTCCTGGTACGCCAGCAGGTTACCGCATTCGGGGCACTGGCCGCCGACATTCGTGGTAAGACCGAAGTCCTGTTGTACATTCACCGGCTCACTGCTGATGTTGCCGCTGCTGTCGTCGTCTTTAGCGTGTTTCTCCAGGACGGTGGCTATTGCGTCGGCGCAGGAAAGGACAGCCTTTCCCTCTCCCCAGGCAATAGACGGGCATCGGATACCGCGTAGCTGTTTTATTATGGATCGGATGTCTATGCCGGCTCTCAGAGCTACCGATATAAGCCTGCCGATTGCTTCAAGCTGGGCAGAGGCGCAGCCGCCGCTCTTGCCTAGAGTAGCGAAAACTTCGCATATACCGTATTCGTCGGAACCCACCGTCACGTAAATACCGCCGCAGCCGGTCGCCACTTCTTCTACAACCGCTGTGGTTACCTTGGGACGCTTTCTGGGGCTGATAAGGGTCTTTCTCTCCTCCTTTTTATCAACCGGGGCGGTGCTCAGCGGCTGTGCTTCGCGGCTTTTATCACGGTATATCGTTATTCCTTTAAGTCCCTGTTCGTGAGCCATCATGTATACCTTGGCTATATCTTCACGGGTGGCATCTTCAGGGAAATTTACGGTTTTGGAGACGGCGTTATGGGTTGATTGCTGGAAAGCCGCCTGCATCATTACGTGCCATTCCGGGCTGATTTCATGGGCGGTGACGAACAGCCGTTTCATATCTTCAGGAATACTTTCTAATTTATGCAATTGTATTCCGCTGGCGATTCCTTCCATGAGGCTCTCGGAGTAGAATCCACCGTCCCGTGCCGCTTGCTCGAAGAAGGGGTTTACCTCCACCATGTGGGCGCCGTCCAGTATATTATGAATGTAGCTGAGGGCAAAGAGGGGCTCGATACCGCTGGAGCAGCCGGCTATGATGCTGAGCGTGCCGGTGGGAGCGATGGTGGTGCAGGAAGCGTTTCTGGGTCTGGGGCCTTCGGGAATGTCATAAATACTGCCTTCAAAAGCGGGGAAGACCCCCCGTTCCTCAGCCAGTTCCACCGAGGCTTTAACCGCTTCTTCATTAATATAATCCATAATCTCGGAGGCAACCTTCAGCGCTTCCTCGGAGTTATAGGGAATACCAAGCTGGATAAGCATATCGGCGAAGCCCATTATACCAAGACCTATCTTTCTCGTGCGTTTGGTCATCTCCTCGATTTCCGGCAGGGGGAACTTATTGGCATCGATGACATTATCGAGGAAACGCACTGCGGTTTTTATCGTCGAGGCGAGTCTGGCATAATCGATTTCGACCTCGCCGTCAGTCTCTTTCAGCATCCGGCTGAGATTTATCGAGCCCAGATTGCAGGACTCGTAGGGAAGAAGCGGCTGCTCACCGCAGGGATTGGTGCTTTCAATATTACCGAGCTGCGGAGTCGGATTGTATTCGTTTATCCGGTCGATGAAGACGATACCGGGGTCGCCGGTTTTCCACGCCATGTGCACTATACTGTCGAATACTTCCTTAGCCCTGACTGTAGCCTGTGCTTCTCCAGTATGGGGATTTACCAGTTTGTATTCGGTATCGGCTTTTACCGCCTCCATGAAATCTTTGGTTACGGCTACGGATAGATTGAAGTTGGTCAGCACGCTGGTGTCTTCTTTGGCGGTGATGAATTTCATAATATCTGGATGGTCCACGTTAAGAATAGCCATATTCGCTCCGCGGCGCATTCCTCCCTGCTTGATAACGTCGGTAGCCGTATCGAAAGCCCGCATGAAAGAGACGGGACCGCTGGCGACACCGCCTGTCGAACCCACTCTGTCCGTCTCCGGTCTGAGCCGTGAGAAAGAGAATCCGGTGCCGCCGCCGCTTTTATGAATAAGGGCGGTGTTTTTAACGGCATCGAAAATGGACTCCATCGAGTCCTCGATTGGAAGGACGAAGCAGGCTGAAAGCTGGCCCAGTTCCCTGCCGGCGTTCATCAGGGTAGGGGAGTTGGGCAGGAACTCGAGCCCGGTCATCAGTCTGTAGAATTCCTCTTCTCTGGCAGAAGTATCTGTCTCCGGATTATATGACAGCTCGGCAGAAGCAATAGCCTGCGCCACGCGGCGGAACAGCTCCTCAGGCGTTTCTATGACCTGCCCCTCTTTGTCTTTTTTCAGATACCTTCTCTCCAGAACGCGGAGGGCGTTTTCTGTGAATTCAAGACCGCTGGAAGATTTAACTTTCACTTCGGCCCTGGTTATTTGTTCTGCCATAGCTTCTGCCTCCTTTTTCTCTCCGGCCGGGGGTTTTATAGTATCGGTTATCTTTTTTTCAGCGCGGGTTTTCCTTAACTCCGTAATATCGTCGGCTTCTATAATTTCTTTGACGATTTTCTGTATTTCGGCGCGGCTGGGTACCCGGCGAGGAGTGCGGCTGGACTGGGGTACCAGGTCTTCCATTCCGGGAAAGGGTTGGGGATGCTCAAGACGCTCGATTACCCTGTTGGTTAGCTGCTCTATTTTGTCTTTATCACGCAGACCCATCGACTCGGCGTCGGCAACCACCGCCTTGAGAATCTCGGTGCGGTTGCGCTCGGTTAGCCTTCGGCTGCCTGCCCGGTTTGCTTCACTCATCTCCGGCTCCTCTGTCTTGTTCTGGTTGTGGTTTTAGGCCCGTCTTCAGGCAGGAGAGGTAACTGGCTGCTGGGTACGGGAGTCTCCATCTTGTCACCGACTAGGTCATCTATCTCACGTCTCAGAGCTGTGATATCCGTAAAATCACGGTAAACGCTGGCGAATCTGATATAGGCTATATAGTCCAGATTTTTCAGCCTCTCCATTACCATATCGCCGATGACGGTGCTCTGAATCTCCGCTCTATTCTGGCTATCGAGTTCGGCTTCTATGTCATCGGCAAGTTTGTCTATGGTGCCGGTAGGAAGCGGTCGTTTTTCACAGGCTTTGCGGATTCCGGTGAGCAGCTTGTCTTTATTGAACTCCTCACGCCGCCGGTCTTTTTTAATCACAAAAAGACTCGCCGGCTGCAGACGCTCATAGGTGGTAAAACGGGAGTTGCAGTTCAAACACTGCCGCCGACGCCGGATGCCTTCGTTGGCATCGCGGGAGTCTATCACTCTGGAATCATGGTATCCGCAAAAAGGACAGTTCATAACACTTAACTCTACATTATATAGGACAGGAAGTATAAGATACCACAATATATAGTGTTTGTCAAGGGGATAATATGTTGGTACTGTTTGAATCTGGTTGTTTATTATTACCTATCCCCTGTGTCCCCTTTCCTGCCAGAACCACCGGTATTGGCTGAAAGGCTTTCCCGGCAGGAAAGGGGAGTTGCGGAGAGAGGGGGCGAAGCCCCCTCTCATAAATCCTCTCCCCCTCTCACTCAAAATAATAATTCCATACTAAATCATGGTGTTGAGTGAGAGGGGGACAAAGGGGGTGAGTACATACATCAACCAAAACCGAATAGAACCAATATGTTTTTTTATTACCGTCAGGAGTTTAAAAAAACCTGTTAATTTGAACTGAATTTACAGGATATTTCAGATAAACAAGAAGGCTGTAAGGCTATGGCGTCCGGGAGATATACGGGTATTTCCGGACAACCTGTATACTTACAGCCTCTCCTGCTTTTTGAAATCTACCTCCTGAAGGTATTACTGATTATGTTTTCATTGATTAGGCAGATATTCTTACGAATTACCAGGCAGTACGTGTTTTTATACTGTCGTGTTTCTTAACCGGCGGAGTTACTACCTGACGTCGGTGGCTGAACAGGGGCTTGCGCAGGAATGAAGGAACATCGAGTTCGTCTTCCCGTGTCTTCAGGTTTGTAAGAAACTCTGCGAGTTCATCATCTTTTGCCAGACCTGCCATTCCCTCTTTGGCAATAAATCCGGTGGCAATCAGAGTGATTTTTAGCTCCTTATCCATCGATGGGTCATGGGCTACACCGAAGATGATATTGGCTTCCGGGTCTACCGCCTGCTTGATTACCTCGGCCGCTTCGTTAACCTCGAACAGGGTAAGACTGCTGTCACCGACTATGTTAAAAAGAACGCCTTTGGAACCACTGGCGGAAACATCCAGCAGGGGACTCGCCAGGGCTTCCTTGGCTGCGTCTGTTGCCCTGTTCTGACCGGTACCCGTGCCTATGGACATCCAGGCAGGACCGGCATCCTTCATAACCGCGTTAACGTCGGCAAAATCGAGGTTAATCACGCCGGGCACAGTGATAACGTCAGAGATAGCCTGGACACCGTGCCTCAATACATCGTCTGCCATCTTGAAGGCATTATCTACCCCTGTCTTCTGGTCACAGAGGTCAAGTAATTTATCGTTGGGAATAATGATAAGTGTATCGACCTTGTCGATTAAATTGTTAATGCCTTCTTCCGCCACCGTACAGCGGTTTTGACCTTCAAAAGCGAAAGGTTTGGTCACTACGGCGATAGTCAGGGCGCCGCTCTGCTTGGCTATTTCGGCAACGGTAGGCGCGGCGCCAGTGCCGGTACCACCTCCCATACCGGCGGTGATGAATACCATATCTGACCCGGTAACGACTCCTTTGAGGTCGTCCCTGCTTTCCTCAGCAGCTTTTTGACCAAGATGGTGGTCACCACCTACACCCAGTCCTCTGGTGAGTCGTTCACCGAGCTGGATGCGTGTTGGTGCTTCAGTCAAAGCCATCGCCTGAGCGTCTGTATTCATAGCAATGAATTCCACGCCCTGAATTTCTTCCTGGACCATGCGGGTTACGGCATTGCAGCCGCCACCGCCCAGACCGATAACCTTAATCTTTGCCGGGTTAAGTGTAAAACTTGACTTTGCCATCTCCTCCTCCTTTATTCACTGCATTTTTTATAACTAATAATGTAATCGTCTAGCGAAACAGTTTTTTGAATTGTATGGCTAAACGCCTTAAGCTCACTCCAAAATTGAAGGATGACCATGTTTTCTGGCCTTTATATTTTGCTCCCCAGAGCAGCAGGCCTACACTTGTGGCATATGCCGGGTCGCAGAGGGCATCGCTGATACCCGGTATGTTGGTAGGAGAGCCTACTTTCACCGGAAGCTTGAGAATATCCCGCCCGAGCGCGTCGATTCCGGAAAGGTTGGAGCTGCCTCCGGTAAGTACCAGTCCGGCAGGTATCAGTGCCTCGTATTCGGAGCGCGGTAGCTCGAGGATGATGAGCCGCAGGATTTCCTCGACACGGGCTCTGACGATGTCAGAAAGGTCCTGGTATGAGATGCCGTGCCCGTTCGTGGCTACGTCATTGGTCTCTGTCTTGCCTTCATAGATCGGCATTACGCTGCCGTACTTTTTCTTCATTTCCTCGGCGACTTCAAAAGGCAGGCCAAGACCTATGGCAATATCCCTGGTGAGTTGATATCCGGCTACGGGTAGAATAGCGGTGTGCCAGATGCTGCCGTCCTTGAAGACGGCGATATCCGTTGTGCCGCCTCCGATATCGGCCAGGGCAACGCCCACCTGTTTTTCATCCGTGCTCAGTACGGATTCGCCGCTGGCTAAAGGTTCGAGGACAAGGTCGTCGATGTCGACGCCGATACCACGGATACACTTGGCCAAGTTCTGAATGGAGGCTACCGCAGCGGTTATTACATGGGTCTCAACGTCCAGACGGAAACCATGCATTCCCACCGGGTTTTTAACACCGGCCTGACCGTCGACAGCGTAACTTCTGGGTATGATGTGTAGCAGCTTCCTATCGTTGGGTACCTTTATATTCTGGGCGTTTTGAAGAACCCTTCTCAGGTCGTCAGGTCGTACCAGCCGGTCATTACGGGTTATAGCTACTACCCCCTGGTTGTTAAGCGAACTGACATGCCTTCCGGTAACACCCACATAAGCTGATTCTACCTTTAAGCCACTGGCTTGCTCCGCTTTTTTCACTGATTCTCGGATTGACTCTTTGGCGTCATTAATGTTGACTACCAGTCCTTTATGCAACCCGTTAGACGGCGATATGCCTACACCGGCTACCTGAATATTATTTGTTTCATTCATTTCGGCTATGGTGGTGCATACCTTGGTGGTGCCAACATCGATAGAAACCAAAGTATTCAGCTTATTCATTTACCTCCTCCTTTTTTGCTAGATTTGGATTTCTGTGAGCTAGACGAATTTTCACATTATAAAACCCCCTTGTGCGGTCTCAGGATTCTGCCATTATATTTTTTATCATTGTCAGCAAAGTCGGCTGTTTCCATGCTCCGACCTTGGTCTCATTCAAAATACTGCGCACATCTGTGGTGTTGGACCTATCATAATGAGCAACGATATGCTCGACCATCCTGATTCTCGGGTCGGACACAGTCTTGCGTTTACTAGCGGCACCTGCGCCGAAAGAAGCCCCCATTTTTTCCACTATCATCCTCCTTTTCAGTTAAATCACAGTCCTTACGGATTGTGATGGTATGCCTTATTAGCTAAAGTAATGCGAAAGTCTGCCTGAGCTTTTGTAACATAGCCGGTCGTTTCCAGACATTACCGTTAGCCTTTATCTCGGCGGCAGAACACAGGTTCTCTACTATACTGTAATGCTCCTCCTGGGCGATAATGCGTTCTGCTGCTCTCAACCTGGCACTACGACTACGCGGGTTCTTCTGGACCTCAGCAGGGGAGGGCGTAATTATCCTCTTATTGAGTATTCTCAGACTGGCGGTGTGCTGGCAAACACAGACCGGAGTCTCGGGGGGGCACACGCAGTCTTTCGCTTCCTGTTGCATAAACTGCTTTACTATGCGGTCTTCGAGCGAATGATAACTTATCACGACCAGTCTGCCCTCGAAACCGAGAAGGTCTACTGCCTGTTTTAGAGCCAGTTCAAGGTATTCGAGTTCTTGGTTGACGGCGATACGTAACGCCTGGAATGTCTTGGTTGCAGGATGAATTTTGCGCTTTCTCTTTCCCGCCCCACGTTCTATCGCCTGGGCAAGGTCGAGGGTAGTCTTTATCGGGCGTCCCTGAACTATATGGCGGGCTATCTGCCTCGCGTAGCTCTCTTCACCGTACTTTTTTATCAGGTGGGCGAGTTCGGCCTCTGAATAGCTGTTGACTATATAAGCGGCGGTTAACTCCTGGTCGGGGTTCAGTCTCATATCCAGTGGTGCCCTGTGCTGGAAGCTGAATCCCCGCACGTTTCCATTAAGCTGGAGCGAGGAAAGTCCGAGGTCGAAAAGTATACCGTGGACCGGTACGAAATCGTACTTATAGCAGATGGCTTTAAGATTACTGAAGTTATCATTGACCAGCAGGGTAGACTCGCTGTAATTTCTGAGTTTCTGTCTGGCGTATCTTACGGCATCGGGGTCGGCATCGATCCCCAGCAGTTGTCCGCCGGGTGAAATATGCTCCAGAATAGCAGCAGCGTGGCCCCCACCACCGAGTGTGCAGTCGATATACCGACCACCCGGCTGAACAGCCAGCGCTTGAATAGACTCTTCTATTAGAACCGGGATATGAGCAGGTGACATCTTCGTTAGACTCACTAATGTCGTTCCAGGCTTTCTATGATCTGCCAGGCTTGTTCCTGGCTAACAGATTTCTCTGATTCCCACTGCTCCTTATTCCACAGCTCAAGATATGTGTTTACTCCTGCAATTATTAGTTCGTCTTCAATACCCGCGTACTCTCGCAATGGGACGGGCAGGGCTATTCTCCCCTGGTTGTCAATATTTAAACTGAAGGCTGTAGCAAAGAATGCCCGGTTAAGCCTTCTTAATTTACTGGCTGCTATCGTACCGCCGGTCAGATTGCCTGCCAGCTTGTTCCATTCTGCAATAGAGTAAGCGACGATACATTGTTCAGGCCCGGAGGTGAGTACCACGCCGTCCTTGAGTTCTCTCCGGAATTTCGGAGGAATCGGTACCCGGCCTTTTTCATCTATTTTGTACTCAAACTCGCCTAAAAACATTTTTCTTTTGCGTTTACGGTGATACTATTCACCACAATCTACCATATTCTACCAATATCTACCATTTTGAACTACATTCGTTTATTTGTCAAGCCCCTTTTCCATAAAAACGTAAATTTATGGTAAATTTACATAAATTCGCCTTCGATACTGATTGAAATTATAATGATAGTGGTTGATTTGATAGTGTTTTCCTCTATGCAGTGCTGTGGGGAAAAATGGGACGGAAATGTAACGGTGAAGACCGGGAGTCAGTCCGTATTCCGTATACTGGTTTCATACGGGCGGTTGAAGAGCGGAGCTTTCTCGGTAAACGTAAACTATGCTAGAATTAGACTGGAAAAATGAAGATAGATATTCTGACGTTGTTTCCGGATTTTTTTCAGAGTCCTCTGGGTTCCGGTATTTTCAAACGGGCGAGTGACCGCAAGCTTATCGAGATTGCCGTCCATAACATTCGTGACTACACCCATGATAAACACCGTACCGTTGACGACTACCCTTATGGCGGCGGTGCGGGAATGGTGTTAAAACCCGGACCTATCTTTGAAGCGGTAGAGGCGGTAGTATCCGGCACGAAATCTGAAAACAAAAAATTACCGGTCATTTTACTTACCCCTCAGGGACGGACTTTCTCACAGAAAATTGCCGGAGAACTGGCAGGGTACAGTCGGTTATTACTCATCTGCGGTCACTATGAAGGCGTCGATGAGCGGGTTTGCGAGCATCTGGTAACCGATGAAATCAGTGTCGGTGATTATGTCCTCAGCGGCGGTGAGGCCGCTGCTCTGGTAGTGGCCGATGCCGTGGTAAGGCTTATACCGGGCGTTCTCGGTTCGCCGGACTCGCCGGTAGAAGAGTCTCATGCTGACGGACTGCTCGAGTACCCTCAATACACGCGTCCACCGGTGTACAGGGGGTGGGCTGTGCCCGAGGTGCTCCTTTCCGGGAATCATGCTGAGATAGCCAGGTGGCACCGCGAGCAGGCGATTTTACGTACAGCGGGACGCCGTCCCGACCTGCTGGGCAAAGCCGAACTCAGTCCGGAAGAAAAACAGCTCGTGGAGGGGTTACACAAACACTGATATTAATATATAATGGTAGGCGGAGTGTATATAAATGAATATAGAATCGGTGGTTGAAGTTAAACCAAATCCCAATATCCCTGAAATTACCTCGGGTGATACGGTGAAGGTAAGCACCAAGATAGTCGAGGGAGATAAAGAACGTATCCAGGTATTTCAGGGAGTAGTAATCAAGGTAAGGCGTCGCGGCCCCAGTTCAAGTTTTACGGTGAGGCGCGTCGCTTACGGCGTCGGCGTGGAGCGTACCTTCCCGCTGTTTTCTCCCAGGGTGGAGAAAGTGGAGATAGTGCGGCGGGGAAAGAAACGCCGGGCAAAACTCTATTATCTACGCGGTCTCAGCGCCAAGACATCCCGCCTAAGAGAGAGACGGATGACCCAGCAGGAGATAGAGAGGGAGCGGGAACGTTTACAAAAGATAGAAGAAGAAAAGGTGCTTGAGCAGGAGATGCTGAAAGCTCAGGAAGAACCTGCAGAGACAGAGCCTGAAATAGAGCCGGTGATGGAGCAGGAAGAAGCTCCAGAAACGGAAGCTGAGGAAGAGCCGGTGATGGAGCAGGAAGAAGCGCCGGGAGCGGAAGCTGAGGAAGAGCCGGTGATGGAGCAGGAAGAAGCGCCGGGAGCAGAGCTTGAGCCGGAGCCGGAAGAGAAGGAAGAAAAGGAATAGATAGACTAT
>CAZCMK010000002.1:33061-39585 GCA_964499775.1 uncultured Dehalococcoidales bacterium
AGCAGAGCTTGAGCCGGAGCCGGAAGAGAAGGAAGAAAAGGAATAGATAGACTATCTCATCGGAAACTTCACCGGAGTACGGGATGAGATATGCAGAGGTCAGTGTTAATTCTCCCGCAGCCCAGCGCAGGGCTTACAGTTATTCCGTACCGCCGGGTCTGAATATCGATGTCGGGCAGGCGGTATGGGTCCCCTTTGGTGACAGGCTTCTTCAGGGCGTGGTCATGGAGCTTACCAATTACCCCGCCGTCGAAGAGACCAGAGATATCCTCGGTGTTATCGAGCCGGAACCGGTATTGTCTCCGGCTTATGTTTCGCTGGCGGACTGGATAAGCCGGTATTATCTTTCACCTCTCTTCGATGCCGTAGCTCTGATGCTGCCGCCTGGTTATGAACAGAAGGCTCTTACTTTTATCAGCCCGTCAGTTCCGGAGGATTATGATTTATCGTCTTTGACCGTCGACCAGAAACGTACTCTTGATATACTTCGGAGAGACGGTAGGACGGGGTTGAAAGACCTGGAAAAGGCTCTCGGGCAAAGAAAGGCGCAACGCCTCGTTTCGCAACTGGTAAAGAAGGGACTGGCTGCCCGGAGCTATGAACTGGAGCCGGTCAGGGCAAAGCCGAAGCTGGAGTCACGTCTCAAACTGGCGGCAGGTATTGACGAAACCAGACAGGCAATAGCCGGACTGGCGGAAAAAAGAGCCGTGAAACAGGCGGCGCTGCTTTCTTTCCTGGTGGAACAGGCTGTCACGGTATCTCTGACGGAAGCCAGGCGGGAGACCGGTTGTGAAAGGTCTACGGTCGATGCCCTGGTGAAAAAAAGCCTGGTTACCCTTGAACAGGTAGAGGTCAGGCGTGACCCGCTTTCGCGTCAGACAATTAACCTTTCCTATCCTTTATCCCTTACCGCTGCCCAGGAAACCGCGTTGAGGTCAATCAGCGCAAGTCTGCAGCGGGAACAAGAAGGGCAAGCTGAGGTGTTTCTACTTCACGGCGTGACCGGCAGCGGCAAAACAGAGGTCTATCTACAGGCTCTTGCAGAAGCGATTAAGCTGGGTAAACGGGGAATCGTTCTCGTCCCGGAAATTGCCCTTACCCCGCAGACAATCGAGTGGTTCGCCTCCCGTTTTCCCGGCAGGGTGGCGGTCCTTCACAGCCAGCTATCGCTGGGTGAACGGTTCGACGAGTGGCAGCGTATCAGAAACGGCGAGGTGGATGTGGTAATCGGTCCCAGGAGCGCCGTTTTCGCTCCACAGCCCGACCTCGGTCTGATAGTTATAGACGAGGAACACGAGTGGACTTACAAACAGCAGGATGTACCCCGCTATCATGCCCGTACCGTGGCTCTCCGGCTGGCCGAGTTAACGGGAGCGGTGGTGGTTATGGGCAGCGCTACTCCTGATGTGGAGACCTGTTATCATGCTGAACACGGCGACTATCACCTGCTTGAGCTTCCCGAGAGGGTTACTCCACGCGAAAATACGCCTCTTCCACGTGTCGAGGTGGTCGACCTGAGAGAGGAACTCAAAACGGGTAACAGGAGTATGTTCAGCCGGTCTCTGGCCAGGGAGATAACTACAGCCCTGACAGGTGACGGACAGGTTATGCTGTTTCTCAATCGCAGAGGTGCCGCCACGTTCATACAGTGCCGTGACTGCGGGTATGTTCTCGTCTGCCGGCGGTGCGATGTTCCTCTTACCTATCATCTCGATGAGAATATGCTGGTATGTCACCAGTGTAATTACAGAATACCGGTCCCCGAGGCCTGCCCTGAATGCCAGAGCCGGCGTATCAAGTTCCTCGGTGTTGGCACGCAGAAACTGGAGCAGGAAGCGAGAAAAGCCTTTCCCGGTGCGCGGCTGTTACGATGGGATAGTGATACAACCACCCGGCGTGGTGCCCACCAGGAAATACTGGATAAATTCCGCAGCCACGAGGCGGATATCCTTATCGGCACTCAGATGATTACCAAGGGATTGGACCTGCCGCAGGTCACTCTGGTGGGAGTGGTCAGCGCCGATATCGCTCTGAATCTGCCTGATTTCCGTTCCGGAGAAAGGACATTTCAGCTTTTAAGCCAGGTAGCCGGACGGGCGGGGCGGGGCCCTCTGGGAGGACAGGTAATAATCCAGACATATTCGCCGGACAACTACGCCATTCAGGCGGCTGCCGCGCATGATTATGCCGGCTTCTATAGCAGAGAAATCGAATACCGTAGGCAGCTTCACAATCCTCCCTTTAGCCAGCTCGCCAGTCTGGTATATACGCACAGGAACGATTCTGCCTGCCAGAGAGAGGCGGAGAGGATGAAGCGGTTGCTTGCGGGAGATATTGCTACACAGGGAATTGCCGGTATGAATATTATCGGCCCGGCTCCAGCGTTTACCCACCGTCTGCGGGGCAGGTTCCGCTGGCAGTTGATTATACGCGGCTCCGAACTGCCGGAGTTCCTTTCAAGGATACCGGTACCCCAGGGCTGGGCCGTGGACATTGACCCCGTGGGACTTTAGGGGCTACAATGAAATTGAGTCCCGAAACACAGGTTTGCTCTATAAACATGGAGGGAAAATGGCGATTCGCCCTATCCGTATAGTACCCGACCCCGTACTTCGGCAGAAGGCTAAACGTGTCAGGAATATAGACGATTACGTACATACACTTATAACCGATATGATTGAGACGATGCACGAAGCTTCGGGGGTCGGTCTCGCCGCCCCGCAGGTGGGAGTACCGCTACGGGTCATCGTTATCGGCCTGCCGGAACAGGAAGACTTTGCTCTGATTAATCCCGAAGTTGTGCGGAGAAAAGGAGAACGCGTGGTAACAGAGGGCTGTCTCAGTATACCGGGATATATAGGACAGCTTAAACGCGCCGAGACGGTTACCGTTAAAGGGCGTGACACTGAAGGTAAAGAGGTGAGGCTAAAAGCGGATGAGCTGCTGGCTCAGGCGCTTGAACACGAAATAGACCATGTAAACGGTGTGCTGTATGTAGACAGGCTGGAGAGCGAAGATGACCTGCGTAAAATAGAACCCGAAGAGCTGGTAGCAGGGGAAAGCGAACTCTAGTATATTTCAATGTAAAACAAAAAGAAGGACTGGCATACGCCAGTCCTTCTTTTTTCCCTTAAGCGTTTATTATATGACCGGCAATGGGTCGGCAACGGGTAACTCAATAGAGCCGGTTACGTATATGTCTCGGCCATTCTCCGATTCCATCACGTCATCGACGGTACTGCCGGTAGTACAGGAAGCGGTGACAAGCAGCAAGAAAGTAACCAGTACCGTAATCAGGATTTTATATGTCTTTGACAATAGCCCTATCCTTCCATGCCGGTTTTCCTACCTTTTATAACGTATAAATCGCGGAAAGGATAGGGCGAAAAACCCAAGCGGTAATATCCGTCCGGTAATAATACGGTGATTACACAGTTATTATCTAGAACATGTCGGCGCAACCCGGCCTGTACCGTGTCCCCATTACACTATCCCAGGAAGCAATACTACCCGGTTCATGGACATCCAGTCGCCCCATCCGGGCGGCTTCGGTAGCGCTAACCTGACCGAAGTAAAGTAATGCCAGCGTGCTTACCGGCATTTCCAGCTGTGGTTCTTCATCGGTACGTTTAATGGTAGCTCCGTCCGGGGAAGTCTCGAGCTTCCAGGTACCCTCATTCCACGGGCAGAGCTTATCGATAATCCTGAATGTCAATATACCTTCCGTATCATACCCGCGTTTGTCCATGGCGCGTTCGACATCGACGATTCGTGCCAGAACTCCGTCATGTGACAGTTCATTCAGCATCCTCGGTTCCATCAGGAGGTGCGGTAACGGGTCGTCCGTAGGCGCTTCTCCCCAGGTAATTTCGAGAATAATGTCCATCAGGCTGAAGAACTCCCATATCGCCCTGTATGCCGAAGGCGTAAGCCATACCATGTCTCTGATGGAGATATTCTGACCGAATTTTAACCTGCCATCTTGAGCCATGGATGCCGAATATATTACGTAGCCCAGCGGTTCCCCATCCTCTTCATAAATGACTATGCTCTGCTGATGCCCTTCACGGGGAGTCGGATTGAGCCGTCTTTTCCACATATCCGTATTACGTAGCAGGTATCCTGTCCTGTCTGCAATGAACCTGTCATACAGGATGGCAAGGGTATCCGTGTCGTTCTCTCCGGCTTCTCTGAAACTGCCTTTCGGTTCTTTACCGGCAATAAACTGGATATAACGCGGTTCCACTTTATAGATATGCCGGGTAACCACAACGGAATATGCATATCTCCGGTAAATGGCTGCTCTTGAGGCATAGAGGGCAGCTACCGGTTGTTCACCCTTTTCATGGAGTAGCTCGAAATGCCTGGTTGTAATCTTTCGAAGACAGCCGAGTCTGCGGTAGACGGGTAGCGTGCCTACCATGGTAACTCCGGCTACCGGAACATCGTTCCCGTTTGCTTTTACCGTAAGATTCCAGGCTGCATAAGATGTGGCAAGCTTTCCGTCTTTGAATGCGCAGAGCGTAATATCATCGCTTAAAAAATCGGGTATGGGCATTAACAGTGCCGTTCCGGCAACTCTTCTAAACTCATCCATTTCTTCCGGTTTTGCTTTACGTATTTCCAGTTCCACGGTTCTCCTTTACAGTTCGTGCTAATATTCCGGTTACTTTTTAAGACTTTTTAGATAGTCCAGCGCCCATTCGATGGCATCTTCTTCTATGAGTTCATAGTCCGGGTATATGCCTTTACCTTCTATAAGGTGTCCGTTGGGAGTTAGCCAGCGGTGGGTGGTGATATATATACCCGAACCATCCCTTAAGGTATACAGCGTATTGACACTGCCCTTGCCGTAAGTTACGGTCCCGGCGATAACAGCCCGGTCGTAGTCCTGCAGGGCGCCGGAGAGCACCTCACTGGCGCTGGCGGTGTAATTATCGGTCAGTATCACCATCGGCAGGTCGGTATTCTTCTGTCCGCTGTCTTCAACCTGGTAAGACTCGGTTTCTCCCTGATTGTCTCTAACCTGCAATACAACGCCTTCTTCCAGGAAACGGCTGGTCACGTCCACGACCGAGGTCAGCAGGCCGCCGGGATTACTGCGCAGGTCGAGGATAATACCCGTGGCTGCCTCCCGTTCGATTGCTTCTATTACCGGCGTTAATTCTTCATTGGTCCTTTCCGTAAAGTTGTTGATACGAATGTATACAGAATCGCCCATCATCTCGAAGAAAACACTGGAAAGCTCGATTTCAGCCCTTTCTATCTCCATCTCCACGGGCTCGGTCTCATCCTGATGGAGGATAAGGATTCTGACCGTTGTACCCACCGGTCCGCGGATACGAAGGACAGCCTCGTTCAGAGTCATATCCGCAGTGGAATCGCCGTCGATTCCGAGCAATACGTCGCCCGCCCTGATGCCTGCTTCTTCAGCCGGTGAGCCGGTAATCGGCGCGATAACCGTTATCTTGTCGTCTCTCATCGTAACATATGCCCCGATACCCTGGAATTTCCCTTCGATGCCGCTCCAGCCTAATTCATGGGTTTGGGGGTCCAAATAGGAAGAATAAGGGTCGTCCAGCGCCTCAAGTATTCCCCTGATAGCTCCTTCGCTCAGTTCAGCGGTATCAAGATTATCTCTGTCTACATATTCCTCGAATATTAGCTGCCATACTTCCTCTACCACTTCGATTCCGGTGTCTTCGGTTGCGGTTCTTTCATTACCGATAACGCAGCCGGCACTGAAGACCAGGATAAAGCTAATGACAGCCAGTAAGCATACCGCCGGGATTTTTCTTATTTTCTTCATTGGACTTACCCTTCCTTGAAGTGTTTAGGATATTTTGTGATCAGAGACTATCGGGGACACCTGAGCAATTTACTTTATAATGATACCATAAAACTGCCTGCCTTTAGGTACAATGCTCTTCTGTGTCTTATTTATGGTACTGTTTGCATTTGGTTGACTCCACTGTCATTGCGAGGAGTCCCGATGAAATCGGGGCAACGTGGCAATCTCCAGCGATTTTATATAGATTGCTTCGTCCGCCTCAGGCGGACTCGCAATGACGATAACAAATAAAACCGAATAGTACCTAATTTAGCTTCATTACTGTACCGTCCGGTATAATGGTTTACCTTGAAGGCGGGTCTTTCTTAATGCTAGTATTTGATGAATGAAATACAGAGCCGTTATCTTCGACCTGTCCGGGACGCTTGTCGATAAATTTCCTGTGGACGAAAGTATAGATGTGCTGAGAGAGATGGCTGCGGAACGGCTCTCGGTTGAACCGGAAGAGTGTCTCTATATCGGGGACGGGGACAGCGGCGAGATAAACGGCGCCGCGGAAGCCGATATGCGGGCTGTGCTGATTCGGGTAACCGATGGTAAAAACGGTGCTGACGGGCGTGTGGAAGAATGGACAGGTCCGACAATTTCATCGTTGACGGACGTGATGAAATTACTGAAGTAATCCCCTTTCGAGTATATCTACTCTATATATAATGTAGATAAGTTATTCTAT
>CAZCMK010000002.1:39685-40947 GCA_964499775.1 uncultured Dehalococcoidales bacterium
TCTATATATAATGTAGATAAGTTATTCTATTGTGTCGGGCGCGAGAGATGATTCAGCGTAATAATTCCAGAGGGAGAGAGTGAATGAAAATAGACACGGTGAGACTGGCTTATTTCTCACCTACCGGGACGACCAGAAAGGTAGTAGAAAGCATCGCCGGGGCAATCGGTGTTGATGATATACAGCATATCGATATTACCAGGCCTGCCATTAAAACTAAGGAGCTTGAGGAAATAACGGACGGCCTGGCGATTATCGGCGCTCCCGTCTATGCCGGGCGGCTTCCCCCGGAAGCGGTGAACAGGTTAAGGAAACTGAAGGCAAGCAGTGTTCCTGTGGTAGTTGTTGTGCTTTACGGTAACAGGGAATATGATGACGCCCTTATCGAACTGCGAGACCTTGCCGAAGAGCGGGGATTTACGCCTGTTGCCGGTGGAGCGTTTATCGGCGAGCATTCTTTTAATAGTGAAGAGATACCGATAGCTCCCGGAAGGCCTGATGAAGTAGACCTCGAGAAGGCAAGGGCGTTCGGGCAGATGATTAAAGAGAGGCTGGATGGCATCGGGACACTCGGAAATATTCCCCGGTTAGTAGTGCCTGGAAATGTGCCTTATCGTGAACTCAGGAGAAGAAGACACATACCACCTGTTACCGACGAATCGCTGTGCATGATGTGCGCGACATGCCTTTCGGTGTGTCCTACAGGGGCGATTACCATCAATGGAGATGTGGTGACGGACCCGGATGCCTGCATAGTATGCTGTGCCTGTATTAAAAACTGCCCGACCGGCGCCAGAAGACGGCAAGGCCCGATGTCCAAGCGGATATCCGGGTGGCTGGTCGCCAACACCCGGAAACGGAAAGAGCCTGTAACCTTTATCGTTTCTAAATAAAGCAGGCAGGTTGCCGATATTATATAATTCACCATTCCGGCAACCTGCTTTTTTATCCGTGTCTGTCGCAGGTCTTAGATAGGTAAACGCAGAAGCTTCCTGGCATTATCTACCAGTATCATATTTTTTTCCTCGTCGGTTATATCCATTGCCAGTATTGCGTTTATAGTCTGCCGGTAGCTCCGGAAACCGAAGAAGTAGTCCCCCAGCGGCATATCGACTCCCAGCACTATATGGTCGGCGCCCCAGAAATCATAGGCGCACATCAACGCCGCGGTGTTGCCGTGAATCGCTGTATCGTTGTAGAACATCTGGTAATATTCGGTGGGAGTCTTTTTCAGTCCGGGTACCAGTCCGCCCACGCCGCCG
>CAZCMK010000002.1:41047-88676 GCA_964499775.1 uncultured Dehalococcoidales bacterium
CTCTCCAGTCAGAACCTATATAAGGTTTAGTAAATCCCAAGGGCTGGAGAGGGGAGTTAAAGAGAGAGGGGGCGAAGCCCCCTCTCAAAGAATTATCCCCCTTTCACACGAAAGGTTTATCGTTTAAAAATAATGGAACTGTGTGAGAGGGGGATACAGGGGGTGAGTACACTATTCGACCAATAGTAAAAAGAGTCATATTACCTTTACCGTCAGGACTCGGGACGGGTATAATCTCCTGATAGGAAAACAGACCATAAGGAGGAATATTATAATGGCTGGTTCAGGATATGCCGGAAATCTGGTGAAGGTGCCCGCCCGGGAGGTGAACGCAGTTGAGGGTATCAGGGGGCGTACCAACCCCACACTTACCTATATGAGTAACGAGCTCGTCCCCGGTAGCAACATATATATAGAAATGGGCTGGATATGGGAGATGCCCGACCCCAACCCTCATATCTTAGGTCACTATCATGAAGATTATGATGAAGTGGTGCTCCATATCGGTGCCGACCCGCATAATCCGGAGTATCTCGGAGCCGAGATAGAGTTCGAGCTCGGCGGTGAGAAGTTGAATATAGATAAGACATCGGCACTCTATGTCCCGAAAGGCGTGAAACACGGTCCGGTAACGTGGAAAGGAGTTACCGCACCTCATATACAGATGGCTATAGTACTCGGCGCGGGTGATATCAGCCAGGCGAACCCGGCCGGCTATGTGAAAGAGTAAAAAGGCGGCAGTATTTCTGTTTGGGTTATAACACTGTCATTGTGAGTCCGCCAAGGCGGACGCCTTGGGCGAACGACGAAGCAATCTCAAAAGATCTATATAGATTGCTTCGTCCGCCTCAGGCGGACTCGCAATGACATAACCGACCTAAATCGGATAGAAACGGTTAACCGCATAACAGGGAATGCTTAAAGCAACAGTACCGCTTATTTGATATACTTAGAAATATGAAAATAATCGTGCCTGTCAAACAGGTACCTGATATGAGTCAGGTAAAGTTCGATAGCGAGCAGGGCAGAGTAGACAGAGCTTCGGCGGGGGTGGAGATAAACCCGTTCGACCTCAATGCCCTTGAAGCAGCCGTCCAGCTCAAAGAAGAGTCCGGCGGTATAGTTATTGCCGTAAGCATGGGACCGCAAGCGGCGGAATCGGCTTTAAGGGATGCCCTGTCCAGAGGAGCCGATGATGCTGTTCTACTTACCGATAAGGCGTTTGCCGGTTCAGACACGCTGGCTACCTCATACACGCTTGCCGCCGCTATAAATAAAATCGGGGACTTCGACCTGATTGTCTGCGGTGAAAAGACCGTTGACGGAGATACCGGTCAGGTGGGCCCTGAACTCGCTGAACACCTGGGACTGCCCCACGTGTCTTACGTATCGGCGATAAAAGAGGCAGGCGGAAAACTGTTGGTTACATATGAGATAGATGGCGAGCGTTATACCGTGGAGTCGGCTTTTCCTCTCCTTATAACAGTGACCAAGGATATCAATACGCCGCGCCTGCCGGCTTTCAGTGATAAGATGAAGGCGAGGAAGGCGGAAATAGATTCATGGACAGCAGCCGACCTTGCTCCACCGGCTGACCCGGACAGGTTCGGGGTACAGGGTTCACCGACCAGGGTATACCGGGTTACGGTACCGACCGAAGAAGGCAGGAAGGGCGAGATTTTCAGAGGCGTCGTGGATGAGGCTGTGGTGATAATTGCGAATGCACTCGACGGCGGAGAGATACCGGTATGAACGAGTATAAAGGTGTAATGGTTTTTGCCGAGCAGAAAGAAGGGAGAATCCACGCCGTCTCTTTCGAACTGCTGGGTAAAGGCAGAGAAATGGCCGATAGACTGGGAGTCGATGTTACCGCTGTCTTACCGGGTAATGGAATTCACGGAGAAGCCGAAGAGCTTATATATTATGGCGCTGATAAGGTTTATGTTTACGACCATCCGGTTCTGGCAGACCTCGACATGCCGAACTACAAGAATAATATCGTTAATCTCGTTAAAGAGGTAAAGCCGGAAATTCTACTTTTAGGGGCAACCCGGCTGGGCAGAACGCTGGCGCCCCGGGTCGCCGTGGCTCTTGATACGGGACTCACGGCGGACTGTATCGGTCTGGACGTGGATGAAGACGGCAGTCTCGTCCAGATTCGTCCGGCGTTTACCGGCAATATACTGGCGCAGATAAAGACCTGGACAAGACCGCAGATGGCAACGGTCAGATACAGGGTGATGCAGGCTGGTAAAAGAGATACGGGCAGAAAAGGAGAAGTTATAGAGAAAGACGTTGAGCCTGTACCTTCGCTGCTGACCATAGTCAATAAAGAAAAGCTGGAAGACATCGATATCGCCGGTGCGGATGTTATCATTTCCGGCGGCAGGGGACTGAAAAAGGCGGGCGATTTTGATATACTGGCTGAGCTGGCGGAGCTTCTGGGGGGTGTGGTCGGCTCCAGCCGTCCGCTGGTGGATGAAGGCTGGATAAGCCGGGAACATCAGGTAGGCTTCAGCGGTAACACGGTCAAGCCTAAATTCTATATCGCCTGCGGTATTTCGGGCAGCCCACAGCACCTTGCCGGTATGCGAAACGCCGACGTTATCGTGGCGATAAATACCGACCCTTCGGCATCCATTTTCCAGGTGGCTGACTACGGGATTATAGGCGACCTGTATGAAGCGGTGCCGAAGCTGTCTGATGAAATCAGGAGGAGGAGAACAAAATGAATCCTGCGGAATTAGCCGAGATTGTAGGTGAGGACTGGGTAATAACGGAACGGGAAAAGATGCTGGACTATATGAGGGATGCGGTATTCGACTCCGTCCTGCCTGATGTTGCTGAAAACGTTATCCTGGTGAAGCCGGCAAATACCGAAGAGATATCAAGGATAATGAAGCTGGCGAACCGGGAGAAGTATCCGGTCGTTGTCCGGGGTGGAGGCAGCGGACTTTCCGGCGGGGCTATCCCGACCATCGACTGCGCACTCCTTTCGCTGGAAAGGCTAAATGAGATTGAAGAGATAGACAGGGAGAGTATGATGATAACCGCCCAGGCTGGCGTTTCCTACGCCGAGTTGGTCGGTGCTGCCGAGGATGCGGGTATGTTCTTTCCTCCCAAGCCTGGTGATATGGGTGCCGCCGTGGGTGGAGTGGTCGCCTGCAACGCCGCCGGCGCCAGGGCTATCAAGTACGGAGTAACCCGGAATTTTGTGAAGGGGCTCGAGGTTGTCCTGCCCACCGGCGAAATTGTGCATCTCGGCGGGAAGCTGATTAAAAACGCTATGGGACTCGACCTGCTGCACCTGATGATAGGCAGCGAGGGAGCGCTGGGTGTTATAACCAAAGCTGTTTTCCGGCTGATTCCCAGACCCAGCTACAGCGCCCTTTTACTGGCTTCGTTTAACGAACGCCTCGAAGCAATAAAAGTCTCTTCCATCGTGGCTGCGAACATGATAGTTCCGCTGGCTGCCGAGTATATGGACCATGACCTTGTTGCAATGACGGCCGATTACCTCGGGGCGGAGTGGCCCGCCAAAAACGGGAAAGCCCACCTCTATTTCATCAGCGAGAGTGAAAGCGAGGACGAGGTATATTCCCAACTCGAGAGGATAGCCAAGATATGCGAGGATAACGGAGCGATAGATATCCTGATGGCGGAGACGAAGGCGGAGCAGGATAACGTTCTGAAGATAAGGGGTGAGATAGCCACGGCTCAGAAGTCGGCAGGCACGGTGGGCGACTTCATGGATATATGCGTGCCTCCGGGAAACCTGACTGCCCTTTTCCAGGCTATACAGGAAATCGAAAAGAAATACGATACCACGATTCCCGTGACAGGGCATTCCATGGACGGAAACCTGCATCCCACTCCGTTGAAGGAACTCGCCGATAGGGGCATTCTGGAAAAAGTAAAAGAAGATATCTACACCGAGACCGTCAGATTGAGTGGAGTGCTGACGGGAGAACACGGGCTGGGGACGATAAGGCTTCACAATACCCCGCTCTGGCCTGACCCTGGTATCTGGGTTTTGATGCGGGAAATCAAGAGGGCATTCGATCCGAATAACGTTTTAAATCCTCATCGTGTGTTCCCAGACCCGTATTCTACTTAAATCCTTAAGAAGAGCGTTCCGTTTTTTGGGTGCGTTAACCAGGAATGGCGGTTTTTACCAGGGTCTCGACCACTGACGGGTCGGCCAGAGTGCTGGTATCGCCTAAATCATGGCCGTCGCCTGCGGCAATCTTGGTCAGGAGTCTCCTCATGATTTTGCCGCTTCTGGTCTTGGGAAGGGCGTCGGCGAATTGTATTTTATCCGGAGTTGCTATGGGCCCGATAATTTGACGGACTTGAGTCACCAGCTCCTTCTTCAGGTCGTCTGTTTTCTCCACGTCGAGCTTCAGGGTAACGAAGGCGTATATACCCTGTCCCTTGATTTCGTGAGGCATTCCAACGACCGCTGACTCCGCTACCGACGGGTGCGATACCAGAGCGCTTTCAATCTCGGCTGTGCCGATACGGTGCCCCGATACGTTGATGACATCGTCAATTCTGCCTATTATCCAGTAGTATCCGTCTTCATCTACTTTGGCTCCGTCGCCTGAAGTATATACTCCGGGAAACTGCACGAAGTAGGAGCTCTTGAACCTTTCCGGTTCGCCGTAGACCCTCCTCATCAGACCCGGCCAGGGCTTCTTGAATACCAGATACCCCTCTTCATTTACGCCGGCTTCAGTCCCGTCATCTCGCAGTATTACCGGCTCGATTCCCGGGAATGGCAGTGTAGCCGAACCGGGCTTGAGCGGGGTCGCTCCGGGCAGAGGAGTTAATAATATCCCGCCGGTCTCGGTCTGCCACCACGTGTCTACTATCGGGCATCTTTCCCTGCCTATCTTTTCGTAGTACCACATCCAGGTCTTGGGATTGATTGGCTCGCCGACCGAGCCTAGAAGTCGTAGAGAACTGAGGTCGTGATTATCGGGCCAGGTATCTCCTTCTCTCATCAGAGAGCGCAGGGCGGTGGGGGCGGTATAAAAGATGTTTATGTGGTACTTTTCTATGATTTCCCAGAACCTGTCGGGATGGGGATATGTCGGCACTCCCTCGAAGAGGAGACTCGTAGAACCGGCAGCAAGGGGACCGTAAACAATGTAGCTGTGACCGGTTATCCAACCGATATCAGCCGTGCACCAGTAGGTGTCTTCTTCGCGTATGTCGAATATCAGCTTGAATGTCTGGAGGGCGTATAACAGGTAACCCGCCTGAGTGTGCAACACTCCTTTCGGCTTGCCGGTACTGCCGCTGGTATAGAGGCAAAACAGGGGGTCTTCCGAGTCCATTATTTCAGGCTCGCAATGCGAACTGATGGTTTCGGTGCTCATCTCGTCTTCCCACCAGTAATCACGGCCTGCCTTGATTGTAACTTCGATGTCGCACCTTTTAACTACGATTACATCCTTTATCTGCGGACAGTACTCCAGCGCCCGGTCGGCATTCTCTTTGCTTTTGATGACCTTGCCGCCGCGGTAATAACCGTCTGCACATATCAGCATGGTAGCCCCGCAGTTAAGTATCCTGTCCCGAAGCGCTTCGGCACTGAAGCCGCCGAACACAACACTGTGGATAGCGCCTATTCTGGCACAGGCAAGCATGGCGATGGGTAGTTCGAGAATCATGGGCAGGTAGATGACCACACGGTCGCCTTTACTAACCCCGTGTGCTTTCAGCACATTGGCGAATTTGCTGACTTCGTGGTGGAGTTCCTGGTAGGTAAGTGTCCTGGTCTCTCCGTCATCTCCTTCCCAGATTAACGCTGCCTTATTTTTCCTCCAGGTATGAAGATGCCTGTCCAGGCAGTTAAAGGAGACGTTTAGTTTTCCTCCTACAAACCACTCGTGCTCCCCTTCTTTGAAATTTTCGATAAGTACTCTGTCATATTCCTTGAACCAGTCCAGTTGCTCTGCCATCTTCCCCCAGAATTTCTCCGGGTCTTTTATGGACCTTTTATAGATATCCCGGTACATTTCCAGACTGTTTATGTGTGCTCTTTGTCTGAATTCCTCGGGAGGTTGGATAACCTGTTTTTCTTCCTTTTTATATACGGGTCTACCAATATCAACCATGATAGTGTTATCCTTGTTTTCGTCCATTTATACTCCCCCTGTTGATGACTATTGAGTCCGGCCTGACACGATTAAGGTACCCATCCAGCTTTTTGCTATCACGGGTACCTTAATCAAGCGATTCAATCATACTTGCGGTTGCTTTCATTCAATCTATCCCACCAGGACATGTTCTTTTCTGGGTTCTCTGACTGCGGCTTCCGCTTCCTTTACAGCCCTGGCTTGTTCAGCCTTCCGAGCCCGGCGGTCGGCCGTGACGAAGGCGCCACCAATAGTGAGACCGATTATGACCGGAATACCCACATAGATACCGAGAGCCATCAAGATTGCCAGTGTCGTTTCCATTCTTCTGCCTCCTTTTCTGCTTCCCTCCGACTTCCACCTTTACATTACCACCGGGCTGATGTTGCCGACTTCCGCCGTGATACCTATTTGCCGTTTCAGTAAACACGTATAACTTCCTTAACTGATGTGTGGTTCTTACCTACCTGGATGCCTGGGCGAATGAGAGAAAATACTTAATGACATTAAGCACTTATACCTATGTTTTAGTCCTGCCCCGAGGTTGAGAACTTGAGTTCGCAGGAGTATTATGAAGATGGGTTTCGGTGAATAGAGGTGCTGTTTGAGTAAAGTAAAGATATTAATCGCTGACGACCATGCCGTGGTGCGGGAAGGCACTCGCCGCTTCCTGGAACAGGAGAAAGACTTCGAGGTGGTTGCCGAAGCGGCCGACGGGGAAGAAGCTATACGTTTGGCAGGGGTCTTCAAGCCGGACGTTGCTATAATGGATATTGCCATGCCCGGTGTCGATGGTATAGAAGCTACCAGGCAAATCAAGCAGCAGTATCCTATGGTAGCCGTACTGGTGCTTTCCGCCTATGATGATGACCAGTTTGTGTTCGGTCTCCTTGAGGCCGGGGCGGCCGGCTATCTCCTGAAAAGCGTGCGGGGAAACGAACTGGTAGAAGCTGTTCGGGCTGTATATGGCGGTGAGTCCGTACTTCATCCCACGATTGCTCGTAAAGTTCTTGACCGCTTTACACATACTGCCGGAAAAACGCAGAAACAAAAAGCCTCCGATGTCCTTACCGAACGTGAGATAGAAGTATTACAGCTTGCTACTAAGGGTTCCAGTAACCAGGAAATAGCCGACCAGTTGTACCTCAGTCTCCGTACCGTCCAGAGTCATCTCAACCATATCTTTAATAAACTACAGGTGAGTTCGAGGACTGAGGCAGTAGTACGTGCCCTGAAAGAAGGGTGGGTCAGCCTTGATAGCTGATTCCCGGAAACTTATGACCGGAGCATACTCTATTTATGTATGGGTCAGGTAAACCGTTTTTCAACCGGCTTACAGGAGTACTCCGCAAACCCGGACTGTGGATTATCCTGTTACTGTTCATAGTCTTAACTATTCCTCATTATGAAGAAACTTTCGGGTATCCCATTTTCTTCACGAATATCGTATCGAATCTTGGATTGACCCGTCATGCTCTGGAGCGGATTCTGCTGCTGGTACCCGTTGTGTGGTCCGGCTTCCTGTTCGGGATAAAAGGAACCATCATTGCTTCGCTGGTAGCGCTCGGTTGTATGCTGCCGCGAGCTATTCTGATATCCGAGCATCCATCGGACGCCCTGTTTGAGACGGGCGCTATCATTCTGGTCGGCGGTTTTATCAGCGGTCTTTCGGCTTTTTCAGTCAGACTGCTATCGCGAGAACGTCAGTACCTCGCCGAACTGGAAAAAACCCACCAGGAGCTGACGGCATCCGAACAGAGGTACCGGAAGCTGTTCGAGAATGCTCATGACGCTATATGGTTACAGGATATGGATGGCTATGTGCTGACGGCTAATGAGGCGGCAGCCAGAAATACCGGATACGACCTGAAAAGCCTGATAGGGATGAACGTAAAAGAGTTCCTGCCTGAAGCCAGCCTTGAAATTGCCCGCGATATACGGAGGAGGCTTCTGAGCGGAGAGGGTATCGAGGACTCCTATGACCAGGAGATGGTCAGGAAAGACGGTACTGAAGCGTTTCTCAGGTTAAGTACCAGCCTGGTAGTCGAGAACGGACAGCCGGTAGCTTTTCAGCATATTGCCAGAGATGTTACCGAAGAAAGAGCGATGCAGGAAAATCTGCGGTTTTACCTGCAGGAGGCGACGGAAGCCCAGGAAGAAGAGAGGAAGCGTATATCGCGCGAGCTCCACGACGAGACCATACAGGAACTGGTTGTCCTTTCGCGGCAGCTTGATGTCCTGGCATCGAAAGATACCAGCCTCTCCGATGAAGACCGCCAGTATATCGAGCAGCTACAGCAGAATGCCGGTAATATAATGAAGGGAGTTAGACGGTTAAGTCAGGACCTGAGGCCGGCAGCGCTTGACCGTCTGGGCCTGTTGGCGGCGCTGGAGTGGCTGGTCTCGGATGTAAAGGAATATTCGGGGATTGAGACTGAAATAAACGCTATCGGCGAGAGCCGTCGGCTCTCGGAGCAGGTAGAGCTGGTCCTTTTCCGCATTACCCAGGAAGCTTTGAGAAATACGTGGCGTCACTCGAAAGCAACCAGCGCTGAAATAACAATTGAGTTCAGTGTGGATAAGGTATGGATTACAATCAGCGATAATGGCGAAGGTTTTAACCCGCCCAGGTCCATGGGCGACCTTGCAAAAGAAGGTAAACTCGGTCTGGCAGGTATGCAGGAGAGAGCCAGACTGATTGGCGGTACCCTGAAAGTTGAATCCCAGCCGGGTAAAGGGACCACAATAACCGTAGAAGTATCGACAAATCATGAAGGTGGCGTGTAGAGCCGCCAGCCCTGTTTCCAGACTTAATGAGAACCCTTCTGCCGGGTATGGAGCTATTCAGCCTCGGCAGGTTCCAGAATCCGGTTCAGCAAAAGGAGCAAGTCTTCATCTAGTCCCGGAGGAACTGGTTTCACTTACCCGGGACGAAGCTGAACAAATGGCTGTAGAATTTTTTATACTGCACCTAATGCGATCTAACTAAGGTGAAAAACCAGCAGTATTTCCAATGCGACCGTAAACCAGTGGTACCCACACTCAATCTGCTATTGACAATATAATCATAGGATAATATAATATTTTCCCGTGAATATTTAGAAATGATATTATAGATTGTACACTCTTTAAAAGGAGGACTAAAATGCCACAGAAAAAGAAATCCTATACGACAGGTTTCGGTGCACCGGTTGATAATGACCAGAATAGTAAAACCGCCGGAATCCCCGGTCCTATTCTCATGCAGGATACTCATTTACTGGAAAAACTCGGACATTTCGACCGTGAGCGTATCCCGGAACGTGTTGTCCATGCAAAAGGCGCGGGGGCGCACGGGTACTTCGAGGTTACTGCTGACGTAACCAAGTATACCAGAGCCAGGTTTTTGTCAGAGGTCGGTAAATGCACGGATATCTTCGCACGTTTCTCAACTGTGGGCGGTGAAAAAGGGTCGGCTGATGCTGAAAGAGACCCGCGTGGATTCGCAGTGAAATTTTACACTGAAGAGGGTAATTATGACATGACCGGGAACAATACTCCCGTCTTTTTTATCCGTGACCCTCTTAAGTTCCCTGACTTCATTCACACCCAGAAACGTCACCCTGGCACCAACCTGAAAGATGCGGACATGTTCTGGGACTTTCTTTCTCTTACTCCTGAATCTATCCACCAGGTTACTATTCTCTTTTCAGACCGTGGGATACCCGGAAACTTTCGCCATATGAATGGTTACAGCAGCCATACATTCAAATGGTACAACGAAAAAGGCGAGTACTACTGGGTGCAGTATCATTTTAAAACGGAGCAGGGTATTCAAAACCTGACCCGTGATGAAGCTACAGAAATGAAGGGGAAAGACCCGGACCACGCTACACGCGACCTTCATGAGGCTATCGAAAACGGTGATTATCCATCCTGGCGTCTTGAAGTACAGATTATGACCCCTGAAGAAGCTAATACATATCGATTCGACCCATTCGATATCACCAAAGTATGGTTCCATGCCGACTATCCTCCGATACCAATCGGTCGCATGGTACTTAACAGGAATCCTGACAATTACTTTGCAGAGGTGGAACAGGCTGCTTTTTCTCCCGCCAATTTTGTTCCAGGGATTGCAGCGTCGCCGGACAAGTTATTACAGGGCAGGCTTTTTTCTTATCATGATACTCACCTGCATCGTTTGGGACCCAATTATCACTTGCTGCCCATCAACAGGCCCAGGGCTACTACAGTGAATTACTATCAGCGTGACGGTTTCATGACTCTCGGTGATAATAGCGGCGACGGTCCGAATTATTACCCCAATACCTTAGGTGGTCCGGAACCCACACCCGATGTTGCCGAGCCACCCTTCGAAGTATCGGGACAGGCGGCCCGTCAGCCTTACGTTCATCCGAATGATGATTTCTTCCAGGCAGGGGAGCTCTACAGGAGGGTGATGACGGATGAGGACAGAGACCATCTGATTGGTAATATCACAACCCATCTCTGCAATGCTCAGAAGCGGATTCAGCTTCGCCAGACGGCTTTGTTCTATAAAGCAGATAAAGAATATGGTAGCCGTGTTGCCGAGGGCCTTGGTCTTAGCATTGAAGAAATAGAAAAGCTGGCTGATGTGTCTCAGGAAGAAAGAGTTAAAGCTACATCATAACCGTATATTGATAGTTCAGGCTATGATACAGGACGTGGAAACCAGCCGAAGCCGGATTTCCACTTATTGTACATACAGACTGGCGTTATGCTCCGGGCCTGGTGTCGGCTTTATAGACTTTACATAATAGAGCCCGGTTGCACCAGCCGCCTGTCAGCGGGTCGCAGCTATCGGGGTCATCGAGAGTCAGCACGTTGGCATTAGATTCCCAGACTCCGTGTAGTGAAGGTTCGGCTCCGTCCATTTCAGGAAACCACCAGCTGGCTTCCACGTTTACAACGTTGGGCAGTATTCCCGCGTTGAAATGGGCTTTTTGTATTATTCTGCCCCGTCTCGTTTCAATGTAAACCCAGTCGCCGTCCTTTATACCCAGTTTCTGCGCCGTCTCGGGGTGGATATCCGTTAGAGGGTCGGGGTGCCTTTCCCTCATCCCGATTCCCTTCTGCCTGTGCTCCGAGTGGAACATCGGCATGAATCTTCCGCCGGTATTCAGAATCAGCGGGTATTCTTTAGCTACTTCGGGTGTGCTTACGGGACTTTCAGGCGGTTCTTCGTAATACGGCAGCGGGTCATAGCCGAGTTTTTCGAATACCGTTGAGTATAGCTCCACCTTCCCGGTGGAGGTGGGGAAGCCACGTTCCTCATATTTTTTGTATTTTCTGGTGCCTCTGATGTAACCTGTGTCCACGAACTCTTCGTAAGAGATGCCCAGCGGTTCGAGTTGATATTTAATCGCCTCCTCTATGGTTTCCCACGGCCAGTACTCTTTCTGTCCGAGTCGTATTCCAAGTTCACGCCAGATTGTATAGTCGTCCTTCCTTTCTCCCAGAGGTTGGACTGACCTGCCGCCGCCGAAGACGACATCGGACAGGTCTTCGAAGGTAGAGCAAAGCGGTCTCTCCATCCAGCTCGAAACCGGTAGAATATAATCGGCAAGCTCGGCGGTCGGTGTTTTCCAGAAATCCATAACGACATGGAGTTCCAGGTTCTGACTTTTCAAGGCTTCGTGAACAAGCCCGGTATTTGATGCCCACATCATGGGATTGCTTCCCCAAGTTATCATAGCCTTGACAGGGTAGGGTTCACCGCTCAAAATTGCCCGCCATGTTAAGGGTGGTGAGGCTGCCACACGGTGCCCGACCGGTTCCGGCATACCGGTGCATTTTTCATAGGGCCCTGAAGTGAGTTCGTAACTCTGCCACGACATTACCTTGAACCTGTCCGCACCTATTTGTCTGGAACGGTTTTCAACGGGCAGTTTGTCTATTAGCTCAAGGACCACTTCTCTCCTGAACAGATTTCCGTCTATTTCCGGCCCGATGCCCGGCATCAGGTCCCCGCCCCTGACATCGAGGTTTCCGGTTATGGCACGCAGGATTACCCTGCACTGTTCGACTCTGGATGCGTTACGGCCAATCTGATCGGCGGCCACACCCCTCACCATGCAGGCTGGTTTTGCGTTGGCATACATCCGGGCGGAAGCGATGATTTTCTCTTCGTCCACGCCGGTAATCTCGGCAACTCTTTTAGGTGTGTATTCCTGGACACGCTGCTTAAGCGGTTCGAAGCCGTATGTCCAGTTTGAGACAAACTCTCTGTCGTATAGTTCTTCGTTAATAATGACATTCAGCCAGCCGAGAGCTAAGGCGGCATCCGTGCCGGGTCGAGGCTGGAGCCACATATCGGCGATATCGGTTGTCCTGGTCTGCCTGGGGTCGATGACGATTATTTTGAAGTTCTCATCTCCCCTCTTCCTCTTGATGGATGCTATGGTTCGCGGGAAGGAGCTGGCGGGATTCTGACCCCATATAACCGCGCAGTTAGCGTGTGATATATTAGCCGCCAGACTGCAGCAGCCTCCAATCATTGCCATGTTTACCGCATAACAGTTCAGGAAACAAATCACTCCGGCATGGGCGATATTCTGTGGATTGCCGAACAGATTACAGAACCGCGAACGCATCCAGAACATACCGCTTCTGTATGTTCCCTCGGTTATAACCAGGCTTTCGGGCCCGTATCTTTCTTTTACTTCAGCCAGTTTGCCGGCGATTTCATCGAAAGCCTGCTCCCACTCTATTTCCCGCCATTTTCCTTCGCCGCGATTCCCCGCTCTTTTTACCGGGCGCATTAGCTGGTCTGGATGATATAGCCATCTTGAGCCGTAGCCGACCCTTTCACAGACATTCCCCAGAGTCAGTTTATGCTCCTTATTACCGGTAATACGCGTTACCTTGCCGTTCTCTACTTTTACGAGAACCCCGCAGTTACCGGCACAGAAGGCACAACCGGCCTTCTTTATCTCTTCATTCACTTGCGCAGGATTCATTTAGACTCCTTTCATATTGGACTGAGGTACGTTCCGGGTTTAAAAACGTATCCAGTCAGGCTTTATTACAGGACTACTCCCTCTTCTTTCAGGCTGGAAATATCATCCCAGCTATATCTCAGTTCCAGAAGAATCTCCTCGTTATGCTGCCCTACCTCGGGCGAAGGAGTTCTAACAGAAGCAGGATTCTGGCGGAAATCGACCGGCATGGTCACGTACTTCATCCTGCCCGTCACGGGATGGTCTATCTCGGTAAAGAAGTCGTTGGCATGGGCTTGCGGGTCGTTGGCGACCTCCGCGGGGGTTTCGATCCGCCCGTAGATGACTTCGTTCTCTATAAAGCGCTTCTCCCACTCGCTCCTGTCCTTCGTGGCAAAAACTTCATCCATAATGCGAATCAACTCTTCCGAGTTCTCGGCACGTTTGTGCATATGATTGTACTTAGGATTACTCTCCAGGTCGGGCCTCTCCATAGCCCGGCACAGTCCGGGCCAGTGAACATCGGACTGAAGCATGGCGAACTGGAACCACCGGCCGTCCCCGGCACAGTAAGAGTTCCACAGCGGACTGCTTGCCTTGGTACGGTCGTTGGGAACCGACGGCAGACCGTTTAGAGCATTCTGGATGTCGGTTGCGATGGTATATACCCCGACGTGATACAGGGAAAGCTCTATCTCCTGGCCTTTCCCCGTCTTCTCCCTGTTAAACAGGGCGGCACATACGCCGGCTACGGCATGCATACCGGTCGTCCGGTCATACATCCCGGCGCGCTGGGCAGGCGGGGCACCTTCCCGTTCAGCCATCAGGTGCTGCGTCCCGGAACGTGCCCAGCCCGCTGTGAAATCAAAGCCGCGCTCGTCCTTATCCGGTCCCTTCGTGCCGTAACCTGTGACCACGGCATATATCAGGCCGGGATTAATCCGGCTGAGAGTATTATAGTCCAGTTGCAGCTTCTTCAGTGTGTTTACCTCGTAATTGGCTATAAAGACATCGGAAACCTTGACCATCCGGTGAAGGATAGACGTACCCTTCTCCTTTTTCAGGTCGATTGCCAGAGCTCTCTTGTCCCTGTTAAGCAACTCGAACTGCATGTTTACCCCGGTCATCTTCACGCCCTGCACGCTTCCCATCCCCCGCATCATCTCGCCCGTAAGTGGTTCTACCTTTATTACATCAGCCCCCCAGTCTGCTAATATAGCTCCGGCTGCCGGAATGGCGATGTTGTTCCCCATCTCCACTACCTTCAAGCCCTCGAGTATACCTGACATCTGGTGTCTCCTTGTCTTATTAGTATAGTATCTTCGGTATGATACCTGACTTGATACCGGGTTTATTTTCCCGGCGGTTCAGCCGGGCTGCGGTACCCCCGGAGTAATCCGCGTGGTACCTGCTCTATAAACTCATCTACCGTCCAATTTTCTCCGTATTTGAAAATCCGTTTTTGCATCTCGGGTTGCGCGTATAAATCTACGCCATTTCCACCGACGAAAAACACGGAGCCGCTTATCATTGCCGCTTCTTCGGTTGCCAGATAGGCGATGAACGGCGCCAGTTCTTCCGGCGGTGGAGAAGTGTCGACTACGGACATACCGCTGCCCCAGAAAGGGTCCTGTTGCTTCGGCACCACCGTTCTGTACGCTTCCAGTTCGTAGGCAGCCCGTGTCCGGGCGGCCGGGGCAAAGGCATTGCAGGTAATACCATATTCGTGGACCTCCTTGGCGACACTGTAGGTAAGTCCGAGTACTCCCGCATTGGCGGTGGCGTAGTTCGCATGTTTTTCTATACCAGCGAAAGCCCCTGACGTGCAGTTGATGATTCGCCCCCATTTCTGCTCCATCATATGAGGTAATGCGTGGCGTATACAGTTAAAATGTGCTTTGGGCTTGATAAGAGTAACGTGGTCCCAGGTTTCTTCACTCATCTCCCAGATACGGCTGAACCTGAATGTCCCTACCACGTTGACCAGGATATCTATCCTGCCGAAGCCGTCGATAGCTGCCTGTATCAACTGGCGGGCAACTTCGAAGTCCGAAACATCCCCGAAAAACGGTATTGCCTCTCCTCCCATTTCTTTTATTGCTTTGGCGGTGGTCTCGGCGTCGCCTTTTATTTCTTTCATTGTATCGGTTAGCCATTTCCTGTTTTCTTCGGTGAGTTTACTCACCAGGTCATCGTTCATAATGGCATAGCCGGTGGAACCGCGGCTACGGTTGTTGGTAACGATTTTGGCTCCTTCTTCGGCCATCCTCATAGCGATAGCCCTGCCTATTCCCTGACCGGACCCGGTGACGACAGCTACTTTCCCTTCCAGATTCTTACCCATTTTCGCTCCTTCCGCTGTGCAAATTATCGATACCTGATTCTAAAAGTGTGATATTTGCCCTTTGAACTTAAATCCCGTTATCGCCCTGCATGTTTATGGACTCGTCCTGGACGGGGGTTCGGTGCCGTAGGGACGCACATCCGTCATGATAAAAGGCCTGTCTACCCTGGTAATGGTCAACGGGTTGTGGGGTAGACCGCCCGGAACGATAACTGCCGTGGGAGTGGAGAACCTGTGTAGTTCCATTTCCTTACCCAGGGCAATCTCCACTTCTCCCCCCAGCTGGCTGAGGTCGCTGGTGTCTGCCCCCATAAAGAAAAGAATTTCAGGGTTTTTATGGACGTGAGGCTTATCGGGTAGGGGACCGAAGCGGTAGGGCGCTTTCTTCAGGCTCTCGCACATAATAACAAAGTCGAACCCGCTGTCTTTACCGTTGATTACTCCCAGTGCTCCGCCGGAATCGTCCGGGTTGCTTTGTCCGTAAGTCCAGGCACCCTTGCGAATGAAGGGCACCCTTATGAAATTACTCCGGTGTTTTGCCCCCCAGCCGGCAAGAGGCTGGTTATCGAACTGGCCCTTTTCCGAGGCTACGGGGATTGCTCCGTATTTACTTGTTATCGATACCACCATAAATATAAACCGCCTGTCCATCCTGACTATGTTAGCCGGCAGGTGTTGCAGTCCTGCCGGAATTCCCACAGCCGTCGAACAGGTAATCATATGCCTTTCATTTTCCTCGCCGAGGAACAGTTCGACCTCAGCTCCCAGGTCGCTCATATCGTTCGTATCGCCTCCGAACCAGTAGAGTATC
Organism: uncultured Dehalococcoidales bacterium; assembly: GCA_964499775.1. Lineage (GTDB taxonomy): Bacteria > Chloroflexota > Dehalococcoidia > Dehalococcoidales > UBA2162 > MGML01. The sequence continues at coordinate 57,311 of CAZCMK010000002.1, forward strand.
TGATTGAAGTCATGTTTATGAGGTCCGGATTCTTTGCCTATTTTACCGGCTGACCAGTATGTTCCGTACTCTATACAGACATCCAGGCCAAGGAACTCGCTGTCCATCCTGACCCCCTGTCTGAAGGAACCCGGCCCGTCATCGAAGAAGGTAAGGTTCCTGACATATTCGCCGTATTTGGTTTTTGCCATATATAGATTTTCTCCTTTCTGTGCGTTCTGAAGCTGCTAATGTAATCCGGGGGTATCAGTGATTATATGGGAATTATGTTTGACAAATCAAACTTTGAGAAACGGGTGTTCTACTTAATCTTAGTTGGTAAAAAAACAATGTCATTCCCGCCCGCCTCAGGCGGGCGGGAATCTATCTCATCGATGCAATAGACCCCTGCTTTCGCAGGGGTGACAACAACCAAGATTGAGCAATAAGGAAACGGGTGAAATTCTAATAGGAAAAAGGTGGTAACCGGATGCAAACCAATAAAAAGCGATTCAATATGTTATGATGTCTTGACAGAATAACATATTGATGTTTTAATACCAGATAAAGAACTATATCGGTGAGTGTAATGGATTCTAAACATTCAGGGGAAAAGATAAGAACTACTATATATTTGCCGGAAGATTTACATGCTGAGATAAGAATTAAAGCTGTTCGTAAACGTATCTCAATGACACAGCTAATAACGCAGGCTATTCAACGGCATTTACAGGATGATAATAAAAAATAATATATCAGTCTCACATGTGAAAAAACCGAAAAAGGGAAAGTGTAAAACAGGCGTAATCACAAAAATATACGCGAGTTATAGATAACTGAATATATATTCGCCGGATGTAAATATTTCCCGGAGGTAGGCATATGCCGAAAGCAGTTGAACTTTTAAAGCAAAACAGAACGGATGAATTATGGCAAATGTGTTGTGGATTCATCGAGCTCAGCATGGATGAGTTCATGGGTATCCAGAAACGTTTGTTATTAGAACAGATTCAGTTATTGAAAAACTGTGAACTGGGTCAGTTCATTATGAAGGGAGCCAGTCCCCGCACCATAGAGGAATTCCGGGAACAGGTACCGATGACTACTTATGCCGACTACTGTCCCGAGCTGCTGGAAAAGCGGGAAGATATCCTGCCGACAAAGCCTATTTTCTGGGTGCAGACTTCAGGCAGGTCAGGTGAATATCCCCATAAGTGGGTGCCCATTAACCGTAGATTCTGGGAAGAGGCGGGTAAAAATTTCTGTGCTATTGCTATCTTCTCTTCCTGCAAGAAAGAAGGAGATATCCGCATCGAGAGCGGCGATAAGCTGCTGCACGCCGTAGCCCAAACTCCCTTTCTAACAGGGACTATAGCCTTTAAGCTTGAGGAAGAAGTGGGATTTGAGTTTTTACCGTCTCTTCGTGAATCGGAAGAGATGGCTTTTGAGGAGAGAGTAGAAAAAGGGTTCAAGCTGGCTCTATCCGAAGGTATGGCGGGTTTTTACGGCCTGGCCGGCGTACTGGTTGCCATCGGCGAAAAATTCAGGCATGGCTCGGGAAGCATGAAATTATCCCAATTGCTATCTCAACCGGGTATCTTGTTCCGGTTGGCAAAGGGGCTGGTTAAGAGTAAGCTGGCGGGGCGTGCCATGCTGCCCAAAGATTTATGGTCGCTAAAGATGATAGCGTCCATGGGGACGGACAGCACCATTTACAGGGATAGGATCAAGGATTTGTGGGGCAGGGCTCCTCTGGAGGTTTACGGTAATAGCGAGACCACGGTAGTCGCTACACAGACCTGGGACTACGACGGTATGGTCTTTTTCCCCAACCTTAATTTCCTCGAGTTTATTCCTGAGAAAGAACACGCCATGTGGCAGCTTGACCACTCTTATCAGCCGAAAACGGTTCTCCTTGATGAGGTGAATGCTGGAGAGAATTACGAACTTGTTACTACCAGTTTCCATGGTGGGGCTATGGTCAGGTACAGGGGTGGCGATATGGTCAGGATAACAGGGTTACAAAACGATAACCTGAATATCATGTTGCCCCAGATGGTATTCGAGAGACGGGCTGATGACCTTATCGACCTTGGATTTATGAGATTAACGGAAAGGGTAATATGGCAGGCAATTGAGAATGCCGGAATGCCTTATCGGGAGTGGACCGCACACAAGGAAGTAGGCGAGAATGCTAAGTTGCATCTCTATCTTGAGCTTGACGCAGATTATATTGCCAGTGAAGAAGATATAGCTACTGCAATCTATGAGCAAATCAAGAGATTGGATGACGGTCTATATATTTACAGAGACCTGGCATCTCTGGAGAACCTGATTGGTTTTAAACCGATAGAGGTTACTCTGCTGCCTGCGGGAGCATTTACCAAATATAAGGAACAGCAAATAGCTGAGGGCAGGGAACTAGCTCACCTGAAACCACCTCATATTAATCCCTCGAACGAAACGCTCTCCCTGCTGGGAGTTAGAAATGGGTCTGCCCGTAATATAGAGGTTTAGGTTGATAACAAAGCTATTATTACCACTTTACATAAAAACTCGCTCGATATACTCGATAATGTAGTAGAGGGTATCGATTATGACAAAGGTTAAAGAGCTAGTACAAAAAGGTAATTATGAAGAGTTATGGCAGATGTGCTGTGGGTTTATCGACCTCAGCATGGACGAATTTATGAGCATACAGGAGCGATTACTTCTGGAGCAAATCCGGTTAATGGAAAAGAGTAAACTCGGTATAAAGATAATGCGCGGGGCATCGCCCACCACGGTAGAAGAGTTCAGGGAGCAGATACCTTTCACCACTTACGAGGACTATTGTCCAGAACTTCTGGAAAGACAGGAAGATACTCTTCCGGCAAAAACAGTACGCTGGACGCACACCTCGGGAAAATCCGGTAAATATCGTTATAAGTGGATGCCTATCCCGGAAGGGGCCTGGGACGAGATGGCGAATCTTATGTGCGCAGCAAGCATATTTGCCACATGCCGCAAAAAGGGTGAAGTACGTCCTCTACCGACGAAGTTCCTCTATGCCACGGCTAACGCTCCATACACTACCGGAGTGATTGCTTATGAACTGGAAGAAGAATTCGGCTACCGGTTCTTCCCTCCGCTCGATGAATCGGGAGAATTGACATTCCTGGAAAGACTGGAAAAGGGAATCAATATGTCGCTTTCCGAAGGGATAGACGGCATATACGGGTTCACTAACATACTCGTGGCGATTGGAGAACGCATAAAAAGTGGCTCCGGTAACGTGAAGATTTCCACTCTCTTATCCGACCCGAAGGCGCTGCTGCGTATATTGAGAGCGGTTATAAAAAGCAAATTAGCCCGTCGGCCTATGCTGCCGAGAGACCTCTGGAAACTGAAAGGGATGGTCTGCGGGGGTGCGGATAGCGTAATTTTCAGACACAGAATCAAAGATATGTGGGGAGTCTATCCCCTCGATATATATGCCAGCACTGAAGCCCTTATTGTTGCCATGCAGACGTGGGACTATGAGGGTATGACCTTCAATCCAAGAATGAACTTCATGGAGTTTATCCCGGAATCGGAGTATTTCAGGTGGCAACAGGATAATTCCTACGAAATGAAAACCGTGTTGCTTGATGAAGTGCAGGCAGGTGAAATCTACGAGCTGGTAATCACAAACCTGCACGGCGGTCCTCTGGCAAGGTACAGGACCGGGGATATGATTAAAATTGAAGCACTGAGAAATGAAAAGCTGAATATCAATATCCCCCAGATGTCTTTCCACCGGAGAGCCGACGATGTTATTTTCCTCGGTAATCTTTTCCGGCTTACCGAGACCGTAATCTGGAGAGCAATCGAGAATGCCGGCGTGCAATATGCTGACTGGACAGCCAGGAAAGAAGTATTCGAAGGCAGTCCGGTGTTGCGTATTTACCTTGAACTGAAAGAGGGCTACACTGCCGTTGAAGAGGAACTGGAAACAGAGATATACGAGCAAATCAAGAAACTGAACGACGGCTTCATACACAATTTCGACGACATCGGCAGCATGGAAGAGCTATTTGATTTACATCCTATAAGAGTCACGCTGCTGCCAGGGAGTGCTTTTCAGAACTATGCCGCACGTAAGCAGGCTGAAGGGGCGGACCTGGCTCAGTTGAAACCGCCCCGCATTAATCCTTCAGACGAAATTCTTTCTCTACTGGTAACAGGAATAGAAACTGTATCTGAAGCGGAGGTTACGGTTAATAACAAAGCCATACTTGATAAGTAATATGAAAATCAGTCGGGAAATATTGAGCAAATCCGGTTACTCAAGAACCGGTTTCTCACATATTACTGGTCTGGCAGAACATTTTGGTGTAATAAAGCCCCTTTACACTTTCTGATAATCGTGCGGTTCTCATTTATAAGTTTAGAGAATCGTTTATATAGTCTGAATCCACGGATTCAGTGCAAATGAGGTTATAATGTCGATTCACTCGCTTATACCGCTGCTGGTTGCAGTCATCTATATCTCGCTGTTTGCAGTTGTAATGATTAATCGCCCGTGGCAGCAGCAGCACAAGCTTTTCATGCTGTACCTGTTAGCGGCAATAATATGGGAAGTGAGTGAATCGCTACTCCTCAGCAGCTACTTTGTAGAATTTAAACTACTTCTATTTAGATTAGTTATCTGCTCTTCCTTGTGGTGGGGAATACAGCTTTATCTTTTTGCCAGGGCTTTCCTTCAACTACGTATGGGATTTGGCTTGTGGTTTGGTTATGCATCGCTACTGCTACTGAGTATCCTGGCTATTCTTGGTTATGCACCCCAGAGTATTCTCGTCGAGAATGGGGTGTTCGATAGCCCCGTTTACGGTTGGTGGTTTGTAGTTTACGTGGTCCCCATGATTGTCCTGGTATTATTGGGAGGATACGCTTTGCTGCGTAGATTCAGGGTTATACGTAATCCCGAGGAACGGAATAAAATGTCCTATCTGATTGCAGCCATAGGTATACTGGTTGTCCTGGGGTTTATCGGTATTACTCCTGTGGCTTTAACCGGAGGGATTCCTTTTAGCCATATTGGTGCGTTAATTTCCGCCTGTATTTTAACCTACGCTATATTGAAACATGGGTTGGTGAGTATCAATGCGGTTCTTCGTCGGAGCTTGGGGTGGGGGATTTTATTTGCTGTAGGTATCGGTACGTATGCCCTTATATTTTTCCTTCTACACCTGGTATTGGACTTTGAACTTCCGTTCGGGACGTTAGCTCTGTCTACGATATCGGCGGTCGCTGTGGCACTACTCGTTTACTGGCTGCGTCCAACTTTTTTTACGATGGTAGACCAGTTTTTTTACAGAGGAACGTACTCTTATCGCCGGATGTTGCTCAGCTTTGACAGGGAAATGGGCAATATTATAAGCTTGGACGAACTGGCAGATAAGATGTTGTCCACAATAGCAGGAGCTCTGCGTGTTTCCCGGGTAAAGTTACTATTTCAAAATGTCGGTAGTGGTGATTTCACCACTCAATATGTATATCCAAAGGTAAAAATACAAACAGGCAATGAACTAAGATTCGTACCTGATAACCCTGTTATCTCATGGCTGGAGAGAGAATACAGTCCTTTGAACCTGGCACAGATAAATAGTATCGCTCGCTTTGACGGATTATGGCAGACAGAGAGAGACATACTGGCGAATTCCGGTCTGGAATTACTATGTCCCATTAAGAGCCGCGGTGAGTTAATTGGTATTCTGGCGCTGGGTAGAAAGCAATCGGATACTCGTTACTCTCAAGAAGATATAGAGATGATTATCAGCATGGCAGGTAAGGCCGGGATAATAATCGAGAATGCCAGGATGTTTGATACTCTTAGACAACATCAGTACCAGGTTCAGCAGCTACTAACAGAGGCAATCCACGCTCAGGAGAGTGAACGGCAGAGGATTTCTATCGACCTTCACGATAGTGTCGCCCAGTGGCTGGCAGGTGCTTCATATCAAGCCCAGACCGTTGAAGCGCTTCTTTCAAGAAATGACAATAAAGCGGTTCGGGAGAAACTGTCTACCGTGGAGGACACGATTGAAAAGAGTCTTAAGGAATTGCGACGGGTAGTGGTTGACCTTCGCCCGCCTGCCCTGGATGAACTGGGACTTAATCATGCTCTGCAACAGAGTCTTGCGGATTTATCTTCAGACGGTGTAACCTGTAATTTCAGTCAGGATGGCAAACAAACCCGGCTACAACCCAGCGTAGAAATCTCCGTTTACCGCGCAGTGCAGGAAGCACTTACCAACATCCGTAAACATGCTGATGCTTCCAGAGTGGACCTCAGTTTACATTACGAGGACGATAGACTCATAGTAATGGTTAGTGACAACGGCAAAGGTTTTGACCTCGCTCATACCATAGATAACGCCATATCCGTGGGTAATATGGGATTACTGGGTATGAGGCAGAGGGTAGAGATGCTGGGCGGAGAAATCGATATTAAGACACAACCGGGTGCCGGGACTACAGTAATCATTAATCTTCCCGTTCAACCCAAGGTGGAGGAAAGCTAAATGGATATAATCCGAATACTCCTGGTTGATGACCACGGAGTTGTGCGTGACGGATTGGGACGGATGCTGGAGTTAGACGAGGATATGAAGGTTGTCGGTGAAGCATCCAATGCAGAAGAAGCTCTTGCTATGGTCGAGTTAATCATGCCTTCGGTCATACTCATGGATATTAAGATGCCCGGGATAGACGGGATTGAACTGACCAGACAGATAAAGGAGAAAATCCCTTCGTGTAATATCATTATATTTACTTTGCACGGTGATTACCTGACTCAGGCTATTGAAGCCGGAGCGTCCGGTTACCTTCTCAAAGATATAAGGCGTGCGGAACTCTCTCAGGCAATCAGGCAGGTCTGCCAGGGGCAGGTAGTTATCAGTGATGATATCAGCCCCATGTCCCGTTAAAGCCGTGGTGAATTACACAGCTATTCTCTCACACTTCAAGCACTAATCAGGTCACATTTTCAGTTTCTAAGCGGCGATGCCATAACCGGCTTCTTTATTATGCTTGCCCTTCTATCAGAACCGGAGACTATATGGTTTTCGTACACCTTTCTCCACTTCATCGATATATAATAACAATATCAATATAATGTTATTTCTCATGGTTCTGTTTGCATTTGGTTGTTTATTATTACCTATCCCCTGTGTCCCTTCATCCGCCATAGGCGGACTCAGGATGAACCCCTCTCCTTCAAAATAGTTATTCTATACTAAATCATGGTATTGAGTGAGAGGGGGATTAAGGCCTGCCCGCCGTACGCCTGCCCGCCGTCCACCTTAGGCGGACTATGGTAGGCGGGAGACTTCGGCAGGCGGGGGGTGAGTATATGTATCAACCAAAACCGAATAGTACCTTTCTCATGAAAAGTTGCCGTAACAATCCAGATGTTATAAGATACGTTCACCTAAAATACAAAGCTGCTTAAAGGAAGGAGAGAGATGAGCAATAAACTTATGGTACTTGACCCTGTTGGCCAGCCCAGCGGCATATTTGGGAAGCGGCTTGATGCTGATTCACCCCCCTGGGCCATTCATGACCCTGAAAACCAGCCAAGAGATACGGCTGAAGCACTGGCTGCACTTAAAATGGCGCCGCGCCTTGATAACCTGGAAGGCAAGACCGTTTATCTGGTTGATACCGGCTTTGCCGGAAGCTGGGCGTTTCTGGAGGAAGTACAGGATTGGTTTAAGCGTAATCGTCCCTCGGTCAAGACCGAACTTCGACGCAAGAAGTCCAGCATGTTCACCGACGAACCGGAACTCTGGGACGAGATAAAGAAAAACGGTGATGCCGTGGTCTTCGGCGTGGGCGGCTGAGACGGCTGTTCGCCGAGTATCGGCGACTTTTCCCGGACGATGGAGAGTACCTACGGTGTGCCGACGGCCCCCATCGCCACTGCCCGTTTTGCCGATTACGTCCAGCGCGACAGTCGGAGTCATGGCATGAAGCTCCGCTGGAGCTTCCCTCCATACCCGGTTGGATGGGTATCCCGGGAAACCCTTCACAACTATGTGGAAGGAGACGACCCGATTACCGGCGTTCCCCTCATGGAAGAAGTCATTAACGCACTCACCCAGCCTCTGACGGAAGCCGAGAAGCAGTTCAAAGCGAGGAAACGACCCCAGCGTGAGCGCCTGCTTGAGCCTGATACGGAAGAAAACCTGCACCGCCTGTTCCTGGAAAACGGCTGGACCGATGGCCTCCCCATTATCCTGCCGACTGAAGAACGGGTGGGGGAGATGCTTACCGGAACAGACCGTGCCCCCGATGAATATGTCGGCATGATGTCGGTAACCACCCATGAGGAAAGACTCCAGTACACGGTGGAGAAGTGTGCGGTAATCGCAGTCATGGCAGGGGCCAGGCCTGAGCATTTCCCGGTTATCTTAGCACTGGGAGCCTCGGGAAGGCCATCCATGCCCAGCTCCACCACTTCCTTTGCCAGCATGATGGTAGTAAACGGTCCTGTCAGGAATGAAATAGGCATGAACAGCGGACTCGGCGCCTTAAGTCCGGTCAATTACGCCAACTCGGTTATCGGACGGGCGTGGACGCTGATGAGCATCAATTTCGGTGACATGCGGCCCGGAGCCACCTTCACCGCCAGCACCGGGACGACCATCAACTACAACAACATGTGCTGCGCCGAGAATGAGGAACAGAGTGTCTGGGAGCCATTCCACGTCCGAAAGGGCTACAAGAGGGAAGAAAGCACCGTCAGTCTGTTCCGCGGGTGGAATGCCATAATGCTGGGAATGGCTCCGTCCCCAACTACGCGTGAAGTGGCGTTAAAGGCGAGAGGTATAGGTATGGGCATGTCATTCACTTATCTTGTCGACCCGTTAGTAGCCAAGAGTCTTAAAGAAGAGGGCTATGACGACCCATCCGGGCTGAGCGAGTGGATTCTGGACGAGATAAATCCACCGTTTAGACGTCCGGAGATGGTAAACTTCATTGTTGTCGGCGGTGAAATGAACCCGTTCTGGGTCGCCACCGATTTTTCTCACTTCCAGACCATGGTAATAGAGCCCTGGATACCAAAAGCCGGTATCAGGAAAGACGCAAAACCGCTCCGCATGCCTGAACCCGTGACCTGTAAAGATGGCTCCTGCGGTATCCAGATGTAAATATATATAAGAATTGTAACATAGAAAAAATGGAGGTACTGAAATGGAGAATGTCGAAGGGAAAACAGCATTTGTCACCGGTGGCGCCAGCGGCATTGGACTGGGCATATCCAAGACACTCGTGAAAAACGGAATGAAGGTTGCTATCATCGATTCCCGCCAGCACGCTCTGAATGAGGCTATGGCCTGGTTCAAGGAGAATGGCGGAGAAGTCCATCCTATCAATCTGAATGTAACCGACCGCGAAGCTTACGTTAAAGCCGCCGATGAAGCGGAAGCCGTCTTCGGCAAGATACACGTGCTGGTCAATAACGCCGGCGTAGGCTCAGGCAACGGACCGATTGATGGATTGACATACAAAGACTGGGATTACAGTATGAACGTCAATATAGGCGGCGTTATCAACGGTATAATGACAATCTTGCCGCGTATCAAGAAGCACGGAGAGGGCGGGCACATCGTCAGCACGTCTTCGACGTGCGGTCTTATGGCAACAGCCAACTTCACTGTCTATTGCACGACCAAGTATGCTGTGACCGGGCTGATGGAGTGCCTGGCTGCCGAGCTTCAGGATACCAATATAGGGGTTTCCATTCTGTATCCCGGTCCGACGAACGGCAATCTGGGACAGTCTTCTTTTGAGAACCGTCCCGAGCATCTCAGGAACGAGGGTGAAACCTGGCCGCCTCAGCCTCCTCCCGGTCAGGAAGGCCGGCAACCCCCGATGGGGAACGTGAGTGATGTTTTTATGGACCCGCTGGAGACCGGCGAACGTGTGCTGCGGGGTATCAAACGCAACGACCTCTTTATCCACACTCATCCTGAGTTTAAAGATGGCTATATCGGGCGTCACGATGCCCTTATCCGGGCTATCCCTGACGAGCCGCGTAATGAAGAGCGCTGGGAGGTCATGAAGAATTTCAGCACCATATATACCGAGGTCTATGACAGACAAAAGCCGGTAGGTCCGCCGGACTGGTAGTCCGAGAAATGCAGATGTAGGGCAGGTACCCTTTTACCTGTAGTGAGGCTGTCAAAGGAGGTCAGGATAATGACCGATGACCAGATTTATCGCGACCTGCAAAAATATCTGGACACATTACCGGGAGGCTTCCAGGCGACGGAGTCCGGTTCGGATATCAAGCTGCTGAAATGTCTCTTCACCCCGGAAGAAGCCAGGGTAGCCGTACACCTTACAATGAAACCGGAACCGATAAAACGGATTTACAATCGTGCTAAGAAGAGCGGGTTGTCCGTGTCTATCGAAGAGCTGCAGCAGATACTTGACCGGGATGCTGTATAAGGGAACTCTTATGCCTCACTATGAAGGTTATGATGAGACTCACTATTGCTGTACTGACACTACCTCCGGTGGAATGATAACCCTTCAGGTGGACCGCCTTACCAAAGAATTCATCAGTGATTTCACCGGCTATTCAGCGGAGACAGGGAAGGAGAAAGAACCTGCCCCGAAGGAACATTCCGCACTGCGCACCATTCCGGTCGAAGAAAGTATCCCCATACCTGAAACTGAATATGAAGTCATAAAGCACTCTAATCCTACGGCAGTTACCTTGAAGCCATTACACCAAGAAACATAGGGGGTTAAAGTAATGGATAATCGTGATAGACAAGATTGTATAATCGACATTCAAAGGATTGAGCAATTACTATCTTGTGGAATTTTCCAACTAAAAAAGGCTGGTAACGTGTTGCAGCAAAGTGCTTTTATTGACCTAATGATTTGTCTAAGAGACTTATTGCGCAAGGTCGAAAGATACGCAACTAGAATTTCATTCACTGATGATATTTTAGTAAACAATGATGTACGTGATGTTACCGATGCAGTTACAGTAGTGAGAGATGCTTGTTGCCACATAGATACTCCCAAACGTCAGTTTAGTATAAGGGGGGGGGTCGTGGTTCTTTTCTCGTTCAATATGGTAAAGGTATTTTACTGAATACTCCAGACCTTACATTGAAATCTGATTATGAAGATGATATTGCTTATTTTTACGGCAATAATCGGCTTTATCTTAAACGTCATATAATACGTGCGTTTGAGGAGGCAAAAACACAATTAGAGCCCATACTTAGGAATGTGATGTAGCGCCTATTAAGGAAACCATGATTGAGCTTTACCCCCGTTACGGGAGGCTTCTTATGTTTGATATTACCGGATATTGTGCTTTATTAAATTTACGAGATTCGGTCAGCTTCATCTAGCCTAATTCCCTGGTGTCCTTTACCCATGTTATATCCGGCCTAGCTTTCCCCCATCCTGCTTCGGAGGCACCGGCTAATGGACCGTTATCATCTGTCATCCGCTTCATCATTTCTTCTCTGCGCTTCATCATCATCTCTTCCTGTCTCTTCATGCCTTCGGGAGTGGCGTAATTGATGATACGTTCAAAATTGTCCCTCAGCATCTGCTCCGGATTATCCATTGGCAGGACGTATAGCTGCTCGTTTTCAATGCCCTTTTTGAGTATCTGCGCCAGGTCTACCGGCTCTATCCCGAAGGAATAGTGGTGACGCATGAATTCGATTGTCTTTTCGTTTGTGTTATAACCGGTATCCTTTAGGTTTTCCGGTCTTGTGTAATCCGATTCGCCGATGTTCGATTTGATTCCACCCGGGCATAAACAGGTTACGCCGATGCCGTAAGGTTTGAGGGCTGTATAGTAGCTCTCCATGAGATTGACAACCGCGGCTTTGGCAGCTGAGTATGGAGCGACGGTAGCCCCTCCCATAAAACCTGACATTGAGGCTACCGTGGCGATATGAGCGGGCTTGCCGGCCTGTATCATACGCGGCACGAATGTCACCATGCCGTTGATAACTCCGCCCAGGTCGACTCCGATAATCCAGTCGTAATCCTCGAATGTGGAAGCCTCGGCGGGACCGAAGGCGTTGACACCCGCGGTATTGAAAAGAAGCTGAGGGGGACTGCCGTAGACCTTTTCCACCTCGTCGGCGGCAGCCGCGTACGCCTTGCGGTCCGTAATATCCAGTTGGATGGCGTGGACTTCGGCATTCTTTTCCTTGAAATATGCCACTGCCTCGTCCAGGTGGTCTTTGCGGATGTCTGCTATGACAACCTTGCAGCCTGCCTCGGAAAAGACCTTTGCCTGACCGAGTCCGGCACCGGAGCCTCCTCCGGTAATAAACGCTACTTTCCCTTTAAAGTCCTTCATTTTTCCTTTCTCCTGTTATTTTGAAATAGTTTAATACATACGTCAGTACAATGTAAACCCTGTCTCCACCGGGGGAAAACACTGCATCATGACCAGGTATAACTCCGGGGATGGTTTATCCTGAAAACAGGGTTATTTTGTAAAGCCGGTCTATTTTTGGTTCTGTTTGCATCGGGTTGATTCAATTGTCATTGCGAGGAGTCCCGATGAAATCGGGGCGACGTGGCAATCTCGAAGATTTAAAGAGATTGCTTCGTCCGCCTGAGGCGGACTCGCAATGACATTAACAACAACAACCAATATCGAATAATACCCTATTTTTCCTCGGGCTTCTCTTCGTCAGTTTTGTCTTCTTCGGTCTCCGGAAGGTCGATAATTACGTATTCTTTTGTCGTTGATACTTCCACCATCACGATTGGTTTATCGCATTTGGTGACTCTTAAAGGACAGTGGACCAATCCCGGCGGAATAGAAACGACAGTCGGGCTGGTAATGATATGCTCTTCCATCTCTTCACCCAGACAGAAGCGTACTTCCGCTCCGAAATCCTTTATGTCTTTCGGGTTACCCCCGAAGAACATAAGAAGCTCATGGAAGTCATGTGTGTGTGGCTCCAGATGAGCATAATCCGTACTATCGATACAGTGGTAACCGAAGGATACCCCGCAATTATACTCATCATGATGTGCCCAAACCGAGGTGCCTGTATATCCTCCTCCCAGGTTTTCGAAAAAAGGTCCTCGAATAAAATTCCTGCTGTATTTTTTTACTGCCATTTTTCAGTACACTCCTTTTATGTTCGTTGTTTATCAATCGACTCTGAATAATATAGTTTACGATTCATTTTCTGTCAAATTACCATACCAGGCCTGAAGTGGCTGAAGCTATCGCTTCGCCCCTGAATAGATTATATGATTCCGTGGGTAACTGGAGATGTATCATTAGTTATATTCCTTGATTAGTTGGTATATCCTGATATAATTACTTCGTATGTAGTATCGGGTAACTGTTATATTTCTCTTTTTTATATGGGTAATAGTGTATAAGCAGATTCATAAAATTACCGTTAAAACATAACCTTTTTTCAAAATCAGCGTTATAATAGATATAACGGTTTAAATAATAATCTCCGGAACGAATCCAGTAACTCACGGCCTGAATAAGGTAATAATTAATATCAATCAAGGAGAAAAAAATGGATGGTAGAACGTGGTTATATGCCGGTTTGCTGCTGGTGGTGGTGGCACTAATGGGATTCGGTGTCTGGTTTGTCGTTCGTCCATCACAACCTGTGAGTATTCCTGAAGGCGAACCAATCATTATTATGGATATCAGCTATGTTATGGGCGGAGAACAAAGCCAGCTTTCCGTATATGACGATGGCACGATAATTTACTGGAAAGATACGGGGCTGAAAACTGCGCCTTCAGCGGAAGAAACGGTGACAAGGGTATGGAGGACGGGTAAACTCGATGCGGAGGATTTAGCTGACTTCATCGAATTTATCGAGATCGTCGGGTTTAGTGAACTGGATGAGTACTATCAGTCTCCGGACACATCTCTCGAGTCCGGAGTGATAAGCGATTTATATTGCACTATTTCTGTTAATAACGGGGATATCGATAACAAGGTGATGGCGTTCGGCTATTTTATTCCTGATAGCGAGAATCCGTATTCGGAACTTCCTTACCCGTTCGGTGAGATATATGAAGAGCTTGATAGCATTATTCAGAACAGCACTGAAGAAGTATACCGGGAAGAGATTGCTATGGATGATGCCGTTACTATTCATGAAGGGGCAGAATAAACAGCAAGAAACGCGGGTAAGTAGCTGAGAAAAGTGGCAGTAGCTTCAGCCAAAGCCGTATTATCAATAGTTGGGCCAAGCAAACCTGTAAGCCGAGTTCTGTATCCGCCTAAGGCGGACGGTGACCATCTATCTAGCCCCGGAGTTACCCCCGGGGTCAAGCGACCAACCCGGGGACTGGGCCGGGCACCTTGTGTCCCTCTATTTGGTCTTGCTCCGGATGGGGTTTACCCAGCCGACCGGTCACCCGGCCGCTGGTGAGCTCTTACCTCACCATTTCACCCTTAGTCCGCACTAGGCGGGCCGGTATGTTTCTGTGGCACTTTCCGTAGGGTCACCCCTCCTGGGCGTTACCCAGCATCCTGCCCGGTGGAGCTCGGACTTTCCTCCCACCTGAGGCGGGCGGTCACCCGGTTTACTTGACCCACCTATACTGTATGTGAGAAATCGGTTTTAGTCAATGTCAGGCATGCAGAGTTCTGTTTATATTCGGACAGTAAACGTCATTATAAGTGGATTATTAGTTATTTTCTATATAACCTCACCCCTCGCCTGCCATAGCTCAGGAAGAGCGGCGAGCAGGCCTTAATCCCCCTCTCCTTACCAAAGCTTTGTATCATAAGTTCCGTTTTTAAGCGTTTTGTCATTCCGGCGCAGGCCGGAATCCAGAAATCATGCCTTATTGTAACAATCTGGATTCCCGTTTTCACGGGAATGACAATTTTTGATACAGTCCCCCTTACCAAGGAGAGGGGGAAGAGACTATAGAGAGAGGGAGAGGGTAAAATGAAAATCACATAATTCATATTGACAATTGACGATGATATTATCAACTAAAACCGAAGATTAATATGTGATGGGTGATGAATTGGCAGGCACAAGCAGCCTTGCAATACTATTGACAAAGTATAACCACTCGGTCATAATTTATGCTGATTTACAGCCCGTTATCATTCCTTTCAGGTTGTGGTGGGGTGGTGCAAGCGGTTGACCTCGCTACAACGGATATTGTGGAAATTCAGTACCGAGCCCTGCAAAAATTCTAAGGAGGTGTCAGTTCTATGAAAGCAACAGTTTTAAAAAGTCCGGGAGTTCTCGAGGTACAGGATATACCCGAGCCGGAGACAGCCCCGGACCAGATTAAGGTAAAAATAGCCTATGCCGGGATATGCGGGACCGACCCCGAGATAGTGGACGGCAGGTTTATCCCTCCCACGCTGGCGCCGGGTCCCAATATCGTCGGCCATGAAGCAGCAGGTACTATTGCTGAAATCGGTAAGGATATCAGAGGCGATTTTAAGATAGGGCAGAAGGTAGCGATGAATTTCAGGAGTTCCTGCGGAGCCTGCTATTACTGCAACAACCGCATGGAACACTTCTGCGAAATGGTGACTCCCAATACGGGAGCAATGGCTGAGTACGCCGTCTACAAAGAGAACACCGTCTTCCCGCTTCCGGAAGATACTCCTCTTGACATCGGGGCATTCGTCGAGCCGGTAGCCGTTGCCGTTCATATGATGGATGTGGCTCAGATGAAAGTAGGGGATACCGTGATAATCACCGGTGGGGGGGCAATAGGCCAGCTCCTTCTTCAGTTCGCTATCGGGTCGGGTGCATCGAAGGTATTGCTGTCCGAGCCGATTGCCGAGAAGAGAAAACTGGCAAAAGAGATGGGAGCGGATGTGGTGGTTGACCCGTTTAATGAGGACCTTGATGAAGCGGCGAAGAAGCTGACCGATGGCAGGGGTTTCAACCTGTGCCTGGAAGTCAGCGGGAATATAAACGTTGCCAGGCAGCTTATTTACCTTACCGAGAGCTGTGGCACGATAGTCTGGTGCGCCGTGTATCCCCAGGATGCCGAGATTGGAGTGCCGCCTTTCTATATGTACCAGAAAGAGCTGACAATCCGCTCCGTCCTCGTATCTCCATATTCCTTCATAAGGGCGGTAAAGATGCTTCCCAAGCTTCAACTCAAGCCCCTTATCACCATTTACCCGCTCGACGACGTGGTAAAGGCGTTCGCAGACCACAGGGCGGGTAAGGCTGTCAAAGTCATGCTGAAAATGTAGTGTAAAATGCCGTACAGCACACTTGCTGAACTCTGTAAAAGAAAGGGAGGTATTTAATGACCGAGCAGATTCGATGCGGTAATTGTGATATGCTGCTGTACTACGGAGAAGAGATAGACAGGCGACTTTATATGAGAGCTATTCCTTCTGAAGAGACGGTTCTGGGTTTCTATAATAACACCTGTCCGCAGTGCGGCAGCAAAGTATCGCTGGATTCGGTGAAAATCACCAAGAAAGGACGGAAGACATGGCAGCAGATGAAAAGTTAATCCAGACACTTAAAGAGAAGTACGTGACTGCTCTCCACAATATGTTCGAACTGCTGGACGGTAGCCTTTCCGGGCATACCGGCGGTTCGATGTCGATGCTGGATATCATCATTGTCCTCTATTTCCACCATCTGAAACTGCACCCGACCGATTACGACTGGCCGGAGAGAGACAGGGTAGTTCTGTCCAAGGCTCATTGCTGTGAAGCTATTTATTCGGTTCTCCCTGAACTCGGTTATGTGCCTCGTGAGGCTCTGAAAGGCTACAACGCTTACAGGGAGCCCTTCCAGGGTCATGCCGACCGGTGGGCGACTCCCGGCATAGATTACTCCGGTGGCTCTCTTGGTCAGGGACTTTCTTTTGCCGTGGGTATGGCAATGGCTGAGAAAATCAAGACGGGGGTGAACCCTCCGGAGTCGAAGATACCCCAGTTCCTGCCCCGGTTCAAGACAAAATATAACCCTGCCTACCGATGTTTCTGTATCCTCGGCGATGGCGAGTGTAACGAAGGGCAGGTCTGGGAAGCTGCCATGTTCGCCAATAAATACAAACTTGATAACCTGATTGCCATCATCGACTACAACAAGTTCAGCCTGGACGGACCGTCGGATGACATAATGCCGCTTTCGCCTTTTGATGAGAAGTGGCGTTCCTTCGGCTGGTGGGTCAAAGAAATCGACGGTCATAATATGCGTGAGATTGTAGATACGCTCGAGTTAGCCAATAACCTCTATGGTGACGGCAAGCCTAAATGTATCATCGCTCATACCATTAAGGGACACGGCATACCCTCCTGGGAAGAAACTCATGTTCACCTCGCCAGGGGAGAGGGTGTGAAAGTGGGCGTTTCAGAAGGGAGAGAAATCTATGGCAAAGTATAATAAGTACGTTCAGATAGGCGAGCCTGAGATGCCCATGATGTATGTCGAACCTGCCATGATACAGCTGGCTGAAAAACACGAGAACATTATGCTTGTCCTCGAAGATATGGGCGGGACGGGACTCAAGTGGTTCACGGAGAATGCCCCGAACAGGGTTATTGAATGCGGCGTTGCCGAGGCGAATGCGGCGGTCATAGCCGGCGGTCTGGCGGCCGAAGGTTTCATTCCTTTCATCAGCAGTTTCGATTTTGCCGTTGTTGGCCGCGCCTACAATCAAATCCGGCAGAGCATACTGGTAGACCGCTTCAACGTGAAGATAATGGGACGCGGCGGCGCCTGGGGTGATGGCGGTGTCTCTCACAACTCCGTGGAAACCCTCGGCTATACCCGGTGTTTACCAAACCTGGTAATCATCTCGCCGGCTGATTCTGTCGAGGCGAAGAAAGCCTTTATCGCCATGACCGAATACGTCGGCCCGGTGTTTTTCCGTCAGGAAGCGGGTCCGCTGCCTCCCAGGATATACACCGAGGATTATCCGTTCCAGCTCGGTAGAGCATACTCCATCAAAGACGGAAAGGACGCGACTATTATCGCCACGGGTCTTATGGTGGGAATCGCTATCAAAGCCGAAGAAATCCTGGAAAAAGAAGGTCTGGATGTAGGCATTCTCGATATGTGTACCATAAAACCCCTCGATGAAGAAGCGATTATCAAAGCTTCGGTAGAGACAGGCGCCATCGTGACCGCCGAGAACGGCATTACCATCGGCGGCCTCAGCGAAGGTGTCGCCGCCGTGTTATGCGAGAACGCCCCCTGTCCTATGGTCCAGTTTGGCATTCAGGATGAATTCAGCCAGTCTGCCAGGACCCTGCCCGACAGAGATGAACTGGCAGAGCACTTCGCCCTTACGCCGGAAGACCTGGCAGTATCGGTCAAAGAAGCTATCGCTAAGAAGAAGTAACTTACCGGTAAAATAGAGCGGTGCTGTAAAATACAAGAGAGGCTGTCCGAAGACTGTCATTCCGTGCTTGACACGGAATCCAGGAATTTATTGACTGGTGGCGATTTCTGGATTCCCACCGGAGTTTACCCGCCACGGCAGGCGGGAATGACAGGAAGGTTTGATAACTTGTGATTTATGGACAGCCTCTGACATACAGGCTAAAACCTGCTGTTAAATAATTGGCTTCCGGTAGTATAGTACGCTTAGAATTTCAGCGGTTCCATTCCGGCTTCGAGTCTGGCGTCGTTCATGTGTATCTTTATCGCGTCTTCAAGCGGCATGCAGGAGAAACCGAAGTCCTCTATAGCTCTTACCATGCTGACTTTCCAGGGCAGACCACCTCCGCCTCTCCCGAAGAACGGCGGGTCGGCGGTACCCATTTGTATATCGGCATTCGGCAGTAACTTCTTTACCATGTCGATAACGTCCTGCACGGTGGTAGGCGGTCCGCCGACGTTGTATACCGGGTGGGGAGAAGAGCGTGCTTTGATGAGGATTTTGGTGAGCTCACCGAGGTCGTCGGCGGCGACCAGCGATGTCAGCCCCTGCATTTTATATTCGAATTTATACGGTTTACCTATCGCTGCCGCCGAAGGCATATCTGACCAGTACTGTGCCGGTGACCGCCCTCCGTGCCCGTAGCCGATTGTCGGGCGTACCCCGGTAAAGTTCATTCCGTACTGCTGGGTATACTGGTCTGCCAGTATCTCGGCGAACCGTTTGCAGACCGCGTAGGAGTGGCTCGGGAATAGCTGGTCGTCCTCCACCACGTCTCTGTCTCCGTACATCTCCTGCGGTCCGTAGACCGTCTCGGAGCTGGCATAGACGACCCTGTTCGCCCCCATGAGCCTGGCTGCTTCGAAGGCATTGCACATACCCAGAGCGTTTACTTTCGTGCTCAGACGGGGGTCGGTGTTTACCTCCATACCCATCACGAAAGCCCAGTTTACTACCCTTTCTATGGAATGCAGCTTCATTGCGTTCAGGATATCTTCGAGCTGCGAGATATCGCCGCGGACGAAACTAAACCTGTCCTTATATTTATCTATGGTCTTCATAAACCATTCCTGCGGGGGAGCCAGGTCCATCGAGGTGACGCTTGATACCTCCGGGTCCGCCAGCAGGTGGGCAATCGTTTTACGGCCGAAAAGACCGCTTCCGCCTATAACCAGTATGTTCATCTTTTTCTCCTTTGAATGAATTGAGACAGCGTGGTTCCCGGAATAATAAATGTGGATTTCGTGTCAGGATAACCTGTCTCCGTAACTGGTAATTGTATAACAGAATAATGAGGTGTGCAAATGAATTAAACGGCAGGGTTCTGTTGTGTTTTATCCTTCCAGTATCGGCAGCACCATCGGTCCCTCGGGAATGACTGCTATCGTGGCGTCTCTGCCCAGCACCTGAAAAGCCTGCTCCAGGGCTTCTTCGACGGTGCGGAACGGTGTCATCATCATATCCCGTACGATATCATCTTCGAGTTCCGATATGAGATAAATATCATTTCTCTGTTGAATATGCGCCAGAATCTGGTTCTGCCACTGGACGCCTGACGGCTCTCCTGTACAGGTTTTTTGCAGCACTTCATCGGCGGACTGTGCGGACCTGTGCATCTCCAGAAATTCATCCGGTCCCACGCCGGTATTACAGGCGGAGCAGGTTATTATAATTCCGCCGTCCCTGGTTACATGAGAAGCGGTCTCCATACCTTTCACGGTCTGATACAGGTCGAGGTCAAGGGGCGCTCCGCTATTTGTAGTGATAGAGATATCCACTCTGCGGTCTACCTTGACGCCGGCGACTTTGCTCTCTATCTCGCATCCCTTTTCATGGGCTTTTATGAAATCACCGGCGACAATGTGTGTAATCTCTCCCCGCCGGTTCAGCAGCACGTTCACTATGAAGTCCAGCCCGGCCGTTCTTGCTTGCTCTATCATGTCCTCGTGTACGGGATTTCCTTTGAGATTGCCCGTTCTGGCAAGAGGGTGGGATATCATGTCATACCCGTGATTTTTATATGCCGACCGGACGCTGAACACCCCGGGGGCGATGATTTTTCTTCCGCCGGAGAAACCGGCGAAGAAGTGCGGCTCGATAAGACCGGTACTGATGCGGAAATCTGCCTCTATCACCTGCCTGTTTATCTCTATCGGCGTACCCCGCGAGGTCGTACCTATATATACGCAGTCGTTGATGTCATGGTTTAACACACGGTATTTTTCAACGATATTATCACCTAGTTTTTTCTTCATCGTTTCTCTGTCCAGAGGAGGGTGCAGGCCAAGGGCGATTATTATCGTTATATTCTCTGAAGGTACCTTTTTTTCGAGTTCGGCGAGTATCGGAGGAAGCATCCTGTCTTCCGGGCAGGCGCGTGTGTTATCGGTGACCAGGACCACTACCCTGTCATTCTTACGGATACACTCGATGAGGGGCGGACAGGATATCGGTGACCTCAGACTGCTTATTATGGCTTCGGCTTCGTTTTCAATGCCGTTAACTTCACGTTTCTCAAGAACATACGAAACGTTACCCGCCGGAACACGGGCGTTTATGAAAGAATCGCCGTATGGAAGACTGAAGTCGATACTCAAATTGATAACTATCTGCGTGTTTTATTCAATTGTATCACGCTGCGGGGAGCTTTGGAATTTTACGGAGAGAGAGAATGTATATGGAAGAAACCGATTTTTTCGTAAGACTGCGAGTTGATAAGCTGGAACTGGAAAAATTTTTCAATTAATTGTTGTTTTATCCTTTTGTATCTGCTATAGTTACCTGTGAAATGTCCCTCCTTCTCTCTGCTTGGCAAATTGTAATAAAAAGAAGCATCGCTAACTGGCGTCTGCTTTCAACTGTACTCGTCGGAGTTATCGTTGCCGTCGCGCTTCTATCCAGCGCGCCTTTGTACTCCAACGCCATTAACGATTTGGGTCTGAAACATACTCTGGAAAACGAGACAATCGAGCTGCTGGACCTCCAGGTGTATGCCCCCAACTACTATATCAACTATGAAGAGTATGTCGGCGCGACGTCACTTATCAACCAGCAGGTCTCGAGAAATATCAGGACCGTTGTCCACCAAGAAGAAACGTGGATTAAAACCCAGACGTTCAATGCCTACTACACCGACCGTCCCACGCCCGAAGGACCTTACCAGCCGACAGGCCATTTCCACGTTTTTAGCCATCTTGAAGACCACATAAATATTATCGACGGGCGGTTCTATGAGCCTGCCCCTTACGGCTTGACTAATGAAGACCTGGAAGCTCCTGATTTTACTATCGAAGGAATGATAGGTAGTGAAACGGCAGAAAAATTCGGTGTCGAAGTAGGCGATCAACTGCTATTTCGGGGCGGCTATGGCGATGACCAGAATGACATTATCATTGAGCTGGTTGCTATAATCGACCCCATTGACCCCAAGGACGAATACTGGTTCTTGAATACCGATATCTTCACAATACCGCAGGGGGAAGGTGAACCTCCGGTAGCTCCGATTTTTATTCATGAACAGACGCTGTTCGAGGTTTATCCGCGGCTCTTTCCTGCCGGAAGGGCGACGTTTAATTGGTTTTATTTCATAGACCCTGACAATATAAACTCAAGTAATGCCGGGACTATCAAGAACGCTGTCCGGCGTATGGAGAAACAGCTTCTGGTGAACCTGCCTCGCTCCGGCCTGTTTACCATACTGGACAGCGTAATAATCGAGTACCAGGGGAAACTGATGTTTACTCAGATTCCCCTCTTCCTTATAGTTTTCCAGATTGCCGCCATTATTCTCTATTATCTGGTGACGGTATCGAACATGCTGATAGACCGGGAGGCGGGAGAGATTGCCCTCTTCAGGAGCCGGGGCGCCGGCACATGGCATATTATCGGCATATATTTCATGGAAGGGCTGGTATTAAGTGCCGTCGGTGCTGCCATAGGGCCCTTTCTGGGTGCCTTTGCCTTCAGTCTGCTGGGCAAGACCAGTTCGTTCATTACCCTGACCGAAGGCGGACTTCTGCCTATCAGGTTCTCGGGAATGGTGCTGATACTGGCGATAACGGCGGCGGTACTCTGCCTGCTGGCTCTTCTTATACCTGCAATTCAGGCGGCAAGGCGCGGAGTGGTGCTTCAAAAGCAGCACGCTGCCCGTCCGCAGACGGCGCCGGTCTGGCAGCGATTCTATCTTGATATTGTCCTGCTTATAATGGGCGCGGTCCTTTACTGGGAGCTGAGAGAACGCGGTTCTCTCCTCACTATGGACGTATTCGGCGGGCTGGGTATGGACCCCCTGCTGCTGATTACGCCTATGCTTTTACTATTTGCGGTTGCAATAGTATTTCTGCGTCTCTTCCCTCTCCTTATTAAGCTGGCGACGAGGCTCAGCAGATATATCGTAAATGCCCCTCTAGTTCTCGGCTTATGGTATATGGCACGGAATCCCGTCCATTACAGTCGGCTTATTCTCCTGCTGGTAATGGCAGCCAGCGTGGGTATGTTCTCGGCTACTTTCCTCGGTACTCTGGAACGCAGCTATAATGAGCGGACAATGTACAGTGCCGGAGGTGACGTACGTATATCAGAATTGAATGACCAGCTCTGGTCGAAAGCTACTCAATTAGAGCGGTATTCGGAAATTGAGGGAGTTGAGAATGTAGGCACTGTCTACAGGAATAACGGCAGGGTGGGCACCATGTTTACCGAGACGGAGTTTATACTCCTGGCATTGGACCCTGACCAGATGAGAGATATTGCCTGGTACCGGGACGACTTTGGAGAAAAATCTCTGCCGGAGCTTATGGACCTGATGGCGGAAGATAAGCCTCTTGAACAGGGGTTGGACATACCGGATGGCAGTACAAAGATAGGCATGTGGGTATATCCCGATGAAGGGAATATCGATGCCGTTATTTATCTGAGAATAAATGACGGTCGTGGTCGGTACCACGATATTGAACTTGGCAGGCCTGTTCCTGAGGAGTGGCAATATCTGGAAACAACGCTTAGCTATTATATGTCCGATGAAATGTTTCCGTCTCCAATGAGTTTAACCTGTATCCATTTAAGGACTGAAGGAGCAAGCGGCGGTTTCGGGAGCAGGCTGCAGGCTCTGTACTTCGACGACCTCCAGGTTACTGGCTCATTCTCATCAGAACCGGTGGTGATTGAAGACTTTGAGGACGTAAGTGAATGGGAAGTATCGGCTGATACGGTTTCTGGCTCGTTATCCGGCGGGCAGTCGTCTATAGGTACCTTCAGGGTGGACCCGGAAACGGTCTATAACGGGCATACTTCGGCGCGGTTCGGCTGGAGTACGTACGGTGGGAGCCGGCGTGGTATTTACGCCAATCTTGACAGCCGGCCGATAGCTGCCATTGCCAGCCAGACTTTCATTGACAGGGCTAAGGTTAAGTCGGGTTCGCTGGTACAGATACGTCTGCCCGGACAGTATATGTTTATAACGGTTGCAGATGTTATCGATTATTTCCCCAGTCTCGACCCCGAGAATAAGGGCTTCCTTCTTGTCGACCTTGACCGTCTGCTGGATGTAAGAAACCGGCAGTTGACAACGCCGTTTTATCCGAATGAGATATGGCTTACGCTCAGTGAAGATAGTGAGGAAAGGGCGGCCGCTTTCGATGTTGTTAGGAGCGGAAGATTAAGCGGAAGAAGTGTTTATTATAAAGATGATATGCTTGAAACACTAAAGACCGACCCTCTGGCTGCTGCCGGGTGGAGCGGTATGCTTACTATAGCCTTTCTTGGGGTGATACTCGTCAGCAGTCTTGGCTTTATAGTGTATTCTTATCTCTCCGCCCAGGCACGGCAGTTGGATTTTGCCATCCTTAGAACGCTTGGTTTTTCCCTGCGGCAGATTATTGGGCTGGTCTGTTTTGAACAGCTGTTTATTATAATCGTCGGTATGGGACTCGGCACTATTATCGGTGAGAGACTCAGTTATATTATGATGCCGTTCCTCCAGCTTACGGAGCAGGGAGTCAGAGTACTTCCTCCATTTATTCTCACCGTTAACTGGGGTACAATAGGTATGGCTTATGCTATTCTTGCAATTGCATTTGTAATCACCATTTCACTTGTGATTCTTTTCTTCTCCCGGGTGGCTATACATAAAACGCTCAGGATGGGAGATGTGTAGGATTTAAATATGGCCAGCTACAGTGAAGACAATCACTATATAATGTGCGAAGACGTATTCAAGATATACAAGATAGCAGACCTTGAAGTTGTCGCTCTGCGCGGACTCGACCTCGTGGTCGATAAGGGCGAGCTGATGGCGATTGTCGGCGCCAGCGGCAGTGGAAAGACCACTCTGCTGAACATACTGGGAGGGCTGGACAATCCGACTGCCGGTAAAGTCATTGTCGGGGGGAAAGACCTGATTAATGTGTCCGCCGGTGAGCTGGGTAAATACAGAAGGCACGATGTGGGCTTTGTCTGGCAGCAGACAGGGAGGAACCTGGTTCCTTACCTGACTGCTTTTCAGAATGTGGAGCTTCCTCTTACCCTGCTCGGGGTGTCCCCGAGAAAACGGAAGCAGCGCGCGGAAGAAATGCTGGAGGCGGTAGGTCTGACTTCGCGCTTACACTTCAGGCCGGAACGCCTCTCCGGTGGAGAACAGCAGCGGGTAGCTATTGCCGTTGCTCTGGCGCACAATCCGCCGCTCCTTCTGGCGGATGAACCCACCGGTGAGCTCGACAGCCATTCGGCGGCAAATATTCTCGACGTTTTCCATAGTCTGAATGACGCTTATGGTGTTACGGTTGTAATAGTAACCCATGACCTTTCTATCACTAGTAAAGTCGGACGCGTGGTGACAATCCGTGATGGCAGGACGAGTATTGAGTCGGTCAGGGGTGCAGGGGGGAGCCTGGAAGAAGACCAGGAAGAAAAGTATGAAGAGTATATCGTGCTGGATAGTGCCGGCCGTCTTCAGCTTCCTCGCGAGTATGTTGAGATGCTTAAGCTGAAAGGACGGGTAAAGGTGCTGCTGGAAGAAGACCATATTACCGTCTGGCCCGAGGAGAGAAACAAAAGAGAGGGCACTAAATGACGACTGCACCGCTTTTAACGGCGACCAAGCTGGAGCGGATATTTACTATAGGTTCCGAAAAAGTACACGCTGTCCATGATGTGAACCTGGAAATCAGTCCCGGCAGGCTACTGGCTATTACCGGGCGTTCCGGTTCGGGAAAGACTACCCTGCTTAACCTGCTCGCCGGACTCGATAGCCCCACTTCCGGGACTGTGTATTTCAAAGGACAGGACCTCTCAAAACTGGCGGAAAGTGAATTGATACAGATCAGGCGCCATCATATAGGCTTTGTTTTTCAGTCTTTCGGCTTGCTGCCTTTACTGTCAGCCTACGAAAATGTTGAGTTGCCCTTGCGAATCAGCAAGCTGGACAGGTCGGAGCGGCACCAGCGTGCCGAAACGTGTATTGAGCAGGTAGGTTTGAGTGGACGTGCCCGCCACCGGCCCTATGAGTTGTCCGGTGGAGAGCTGCAGCGTCTGGCAATAGCTCGCGCTCTGGTGCATAGCCCTTCACTTATTCTGGCTGATGAACCTACCGGTGAGCTGGACCTGGCTACGGGTCAGGCGATATTTAATCTTCTTAAAGAAATCGCTTCCAGGGAAAATGTAGGTATCGTGGTTGCTACTCATGATGTAGTTATGGCTGAAATCGCCGATATAATCAAGGAATTGAGCGACGGCACTTTTGTTACGTAATGCTCTCTTTCTATGAGTGCAGCCTTTAATATATTTATGATATAGTTTTACCAGAAAAATGTACCAAAGGAGTGTAGGTAAATGGCTAAAGTAGCAATAAAAGACGGAGTTATTGAAAAGCTGGCAAAAATTGTCGGCAACGAGTATGTCTCGACAAATCGGGCTGACCTGTATATCCTCTCATATGACCTGACACCGGCGGAACCACACATGCCGGATGTCCTTGTCCTGCCTAAAAATATCGAGGAACTCAAAGAAATAGTAAAACTGGCAAATGAAGAGAAGATACCCCTGAACCCTTATGTAGGCGGCGGGAATATAGGCGGACTGGCCATTCCTCTTGAAGGCGGTATAATTCTTGACCTTAAGAGGATGGATCGTATTCTGGAAGTTAACGACGTGGATATGTACGCCGTGGTTGAACCGGGGGTGACCTTCGGTCATATGAAGGCGTACCTCGAAGAGAATCATCCCGACCTTATCTATACTTATGCCTTTTCACCTCCCTCCACCGGTGTTATTACCAATGCACTTCTTCAGGGGCTGGATAACCTTTCATACAGGTACGGAGCCGCTTCGGCGTGGGTGACTGGGCTGGAGGTGCTGCTTGCCACGGGCGAACTGGTAAAAATTGGCTCCTGTTCGGTAAGCAATACCTGGCATGCTCTTGTTCCTATGCCTGAACTTGCCGGATTGTTCCTCGGCTGGCAGGGAACTACCGGAATAATCACCAAGATGGCGGTAAGTCTCTGGCCAAAACCGAAATATGAAGCCGGGCTGAACTTCCAGTTTTACAGCCACCAGGACGCAGGAAGAATGTTTCAGGCTATTGCTAGAACACGTGTAGTAGATGACCTGATCGGTACTTCCTTTGATCTGAACAAGCTGTCCTTCCTGGCGATGAATGGAGAAAAAGCCCCGATATACCCGGCTCCCCCCAGGAACCCGGACGATCCTGTGTTCGGTATTTCGATCGAAGTTTCAGGGAATACACAGGAAGAACTCGATGCCAAGATCAACGTGATAAACAAGGTGGTCAAGGAAGACCTTTCAGACCTGAATATAAATATTCCCGAACCTCATCCCAGCATGAGGGCCGGTTTCCCTATGCAGGCACTTGGCGTACTCAGTTCCGGTGGCGGATTGATGTGGGTTGGATGTTACGGGCCGATAAGCAAATGGGCTGAGACATGCGAGAAAGGCTGCCTTATAGAAGATAAATACGAGCTTTGCCGCGGGGCTTATGCGCGTGTCATGAATGAAGGCCACTTCATTGGTCTCAGGTGGATGATACCTTACGATAAGGGGGATCCGGAGACGGTTCGCAGAGTTATCGAGGCGACCAATGAACAACTCGACCTAGTGCTGGAGATGGGCTTTGTTCCTTATAAGACACCGGTATGGGCAGTAAGAAAACTTGAAGAACTTGCCGGTCCAGAACTGGTTGGTCTGCATAGAAGACTGAAGAAGCTTATGGATCCTAATAATATCCTCAATCCCGGCAGGTGGGGCGCGCCTGCATAATAATAAGATATCATAGTTGAAATAAGGAGGATTTAATGAGCCTGGAAGATGTAAAACAGTATTTATGGGGATGCTCGCGCTGCGGCACCTGCAAAGATGTCCTCGGGATATCCATGCCTGCCTGCCCCGCCGGAGAAAAATACCAGCTTGAGTCGTTCTTCCCTTCCGGTCAGGTAGCCATAGCCAGGGCTGTTACCGAGGGTATACTATCGCTGGAAGATGATGATATACGGGAGAGGATATATGCCTGCACCGGCTGCCTTTCCTGTGAGCAGCAGTGCCAGGTCTACCATCATAATCATATTTTTGAGATTGTGCAGGCTCTCCGCGAGGAAGCGGTGACGCAAGGATATCTGAAGCCGGAATATATGGCGATATATTACGGATTGAGGGGAGAGGACAACGTATTCGGAGAGCCGAAGTCTAAGCGGGGAGACTGGGCGAAAGACCTCGATGTTAAGAACGCCGGACAGGAGAAAGCGGATGTCCTGTACCATGCCGGATGCCTGCTGGCCTTCGACTCTGAGTTGTGGGAAGTGCAGAAAAGCGTGGTGGCGCTGATGAAAGCTGCCGGAGTGGACGTCGGAAGTATGGGTGCTGAAGAATCTTGCTGCGGAGGCCGGTCTTATGAGATAGGCTATACCGGTGAGTTTACCAAGTATGCCCAGCACTGCATAGACACTTTCAATGCTATTGGCGTGAGTAAGGTGGTAACCTCCTGCTCCGATGGTTACGCCACAATGAAAAACCTGTACCCGAAGGTCGGTACAGAAATGAAATTCGATGTTCTTCACTTTACGGAGTATCTATCGCAGCTTGTGAATGATGGTAGTCTTAAACTAACCAAAAAGGTACCGATGAAAATAACCTACCATGACCCCTGCCATCTGGGACGTCACCTCGGTGAGAACGCCTTATATGATACTCCCCGGGAACTGCTGAAAGGTATACCGGGAATCGAACTGACAGAGATGAAGCGTATCAGGGAGAATGCCTGGTGCTGCGGTGCCGGTGCCGGCGTAAGCCAGGCTAACCCCGAGCTTGCTCTATGGACGGCTAACGAGAGACTTAAAGAGGCGAAAGCTACCGGGGCTGAGGCGCTGGTTACAAGCTGCGCCTGGTGCGAGAGGAATTTCAAAGATGCCATAGCTGAGTACGGCGAAGACATAAAGATATACGATGTTGCCGAGATTGCCAGGATGGCGCTCTAGGTAATTTCATTACCGTAAATTGATGCACTGAATATATGTCCCGGGTGGATAGCCCGGGACATATTGTGTTTACCGGATAAGGCTTTCCAGCTTGACTTAAACCTGAATAAAAGCGATAATGATTGACGGTAATTATTACCACCCGCAGGCAAAACACGCACTCCCCGGTAGCTCAATGGTAGAGCGGGTCTGCCTGAGGCGGATTAACCGATGGGTTACCTGGTATCCGGGAACAGAATATTAATAGTAAAAATAAACACTCCCCGGTAGCTCAATGGTAGAGCGGGCGGCTGTTAACCGCCATGTTGTTGGTTCGAGTCCAGCCCGGGGAGCCAACTTTTTTAGTATGTACACGGTATACGTGTTATTGAGTAAATCTACCGGGCGGTTCTATACCGGACAAACAAGCGACCTTCCTCGCAGGCTTCTTGAACACCAGTCCGGTCTGGCAAGGTATACCAGAAATCGTGGGCCATGGGAGCTCGTTTTTTCTGAAGAATATGCGACAAGAGCGGAAGCCATGACCAGAGAAAGGTTCTTTAAGAGTGGGAAGGGGCGGATATTTCTAAAAAACCTGCTTGTCAGTAGAGCGGGTCCGCCTGAGGCGGATTAACCGCCATGTCGAAGACTCTTTGAGTTGTTGGTTCTCCGCCATAGGCGGACAGCCCGGGGAGCCATATCATTTCCTGTTTATTACCCGGCTATTCGTTACTCGTTAGCCTCAAACCTATTATTATAAAGTATCTCGATTTGACATATTTTTTTTAATGATATATTATACCTAGAAATTCGAGGTACATTGTAAATCTAGGTATATTTCTGACTCCGTGAATAATAGGAGGTTAAATGAGATGAATAGTTTCACGCGATGGAGTGCAATACTTGTCATGATTACGGGAGTGGTTGGTCTTGTCTTTGGTATAATATTCATCCCACAAGCCGGCTCCGCAGAACGGGAAATTGCTGATAGCATAGCGCCCTTGGCACTGGCGGATGTAGACGCTAAATATGATGCGGTAACGGCAAACCAGCAGCAACTGAGGGCGGCTGAGGAACCCGGAATTCAGGCAGGAACAGCAGCTCCAAGCGCCATGTATAATTACCTTACAATACAGAGGACGTCACTGGGATTGGCCAGGTCAAACATCGGATTTGCCGGGTACCTGAGGACAAGCGGAATCATATTCATAGTTGTGGGCATGGGTCTTATGATGGCCGGTGCAGGGATATTCAGGAATAGTCTGAGTCCGGCTTGATTACTTATCCCTCTATCGGTTCCATGCCTGCATCTAGCCTGGCGTCGTTGATATGTATCAGCACCGCTTTTTCCAGAGGCAGAGTGGTAAAGCCCAGGTCTTCGCGGGCTCTTACAGTGCTCAGCTTCCAGGGTATGCCGAAATCTCCCCGGTCGGGCGAAGCGGCTTGCTTGCCGAACTCTATTACGGCGTCCGGTATGTATCTGCGTACCACTTCAGCCACGTCCCTCAGGCTGGTTGGAGGTCCGGCCACGTTGTAGGCGGGGTGTGGTGACGAGGGAAGGTGGAGCAACAGACGGGTGATTTCAGCCACGTCGTCGGCGGAAGCCAGCGACCACGGTTCGTTGCCATCGGTGTCAGCGGAAAACGGCTGACCGATTGCCGGCAGCGAACATATATCCGAGAACTGCTTGATGGTCAGCGGGGTCAGTCCTCCGTGCCCGTACCCGATTGGCGGGCGCAGAGCGGTGAAGTTGATACCATACCGTTCGGCATACTGCTGTGCCAGTATCTCGGCGAACTGCTTCATCAAGGCGTAGCCGCTCCCGGGGTGCAGCCGGTCGCCCTCGGTAACTTCCCTGTCTCCGTATTCGTTCTGCGGTCCGTAAACACCTTCCGAGCTGGCGTAGACCACTCTCGTTATACCGGTGAGCCGGGCGGTTTCGAAAGCGTTGCACATACCCAGGGCGTTAACCTTCACGCTGGCGCGCGGGTTGGACTCCGCCACGCCGGGCAGCAGAAAAGCCCAGTTGACCAGTCTATCGATGGAGTATGTTTTTATGGCGCCTATAATGTCCTCGAGTTCCGATACGTCTCCGCGGACATAGTGGAATTTATCATTATGCTTTTCCATTGACTTCATCACCCAGTCTTTGACCGGCGTCACATCCATGGAGACGACGGTTTCCACCTCCGGGTCTTTCACCAGGTTGATTACCGTCTTTCTTCCGAAGAGGCCGTTTCCGCCTATGACCAGTACTTTCATTTTTACCTCCATTCTGGTGGATTAAGACCCGGCTTAACGCTAGACTATTTCGGTCACCGCTTTTATCAGGTCTTCTTCGTCCGGCAGCCAGGTTTTTTCCAGGCCAACGGAGAAAGGTATCGGTGTATCCGGGGCGCATACCCTTTTTATCGGTGCGTCCAGATAGTCGAAAGCTTCGCTGGCGACGATAGCTGCTATTTCGCCTGCCGCGCTTCCGGTCACCGGTTCCTCGGTGGTGACTATGAGCCTGCCTGTCTTCTTTA
>CAZCMK010000002.1:88776-91505 GCA_964499775.1 uncultured Dehalococcoidales bacterium
GCGCTTCCGGTCACCGGTTCCTCGGTGGTGACTATGAGCCTGCCTGTCTTCTTTACCGATTCGAGTACCGTCTCCTTATCCAGCGGGACCAGGCTGCGCAGGTCGACGACCTCGACGCTGATGCCCTGCTCCTGCAGCTTTTCGGCGGCATTGAGCGCCCGGGTAACGGAATAGGCTATGGATACGATGGTGACATCGCTGCCTTCTCTTTTAACATCCGCTTTTCCCAGAGGGACGATATAGTCCTCTTCCGGTATTTCGCTGGTCTGGTCGGCGGAGAGTTTGTGGGTGAAATACGCCACCGGATTATCGTCCCTGATGGCAGCTTTGAGCAGTCCTTTGGCGTCGTATGCTGTCGATGGTATGGCGATTTTCAGTCCCTTGACCGACATCAACCATCCGAACATACTCTTTGAGTGCTGGGCGGCTACGGAAAGTCCGGCACCACAGCCGGCAACTATAGTCAGGGGTAGCTTTATCTTGCCGCCGAACATATAAGTCATCTGAAGCTGGTTTATCAGTTCGTCACCGCAGACACCAAGAAAATCAACGAACATCAGGCTGGCTATAGGCCTCATCCCGGCGGCAGCGGCACCGATAGCCGCTCCCAGGATTGCCTGTTCGGATATTGCCGTGTCCAGCACCCTTCCCTCGCCGTATTTGGTTATCAAGCCTTCCCAGATACCGGTGGTCGACATCTCTCTTATCGTCTCGCCAAGGGCGAATACGGTGTCGTCTCTTTCCATTTCTTCATTGATTGCTTCACGCTGTGCCTGTAAAAATGTTACTTTTTTCATTCATGCCTCCTAAGCAAAGACATCCTCCAGTACTTCCTCCGGAGAGGGTGACGGACTCTCCTCGGCGAACTTGACCGCTGCTTCTACCTCTTCCAGCATTTTCTGTTTAAGCTCGTTCATCATTTCTTCCGTGTATACTCCATTTTCGAGAAGGTATTTCTCGTATCGCGGGATGGGGTCCTTTTTCATCCACTCGTCGATCTCTTCCTGCGGTTTGTAAAACTGAGGGTCTCCTTCCATGTGACCTCGCCAACGGTAGGTCCTGCACTCTACCAGGGTGGGTCCCTCTCCGTTTCTTGCCCGTTCGACGGCTTCACCGACCTTCTCACATATCTCCAGAACGTCGTTGCCGTCAACGGATACGCCCGGAATGCCGTAGGCAGCCGCCCGGCAGGAGAGGTCGGTAATGTTCATAACGTCCTCGGTGCGGGTGGAGACCATCCAGAGGTTGTTTTCTATTATATAAATAATCGGGAGACGCATGGCGGAGCCCATATTAAGTCCTTCGTGATAGCGGCAGGTATTGTTCGCTCCGTCACCGAAGAAGCATAACGTAACCTCTTTTGTACCTCTTACCTTTGAAGCAAGGGCGGCTCCGGTGGCTATGGGAATACCGGCGCCGACAATACCGTTGGCTCCCAGCATATGCAGGTCGGTATCGGCGATGTGCATCGAGCCTCCTTTACCCTTGCAGTAGCCGGTCTTTTTACCGAAAATTTCCGCCATCATTTTGTCCGTTTTTCCGCCTTTGGCGATAAGGTGACCGTGCCCGCGGTGAGTACTGACGATATAGTCATCCCTGTTGAGGTGGACGCAGGCTCCGGCGGCGACCGCTTCTTAGCCGAGGTAGAGGTGAATGATGCCGGGTATCTTTCCCATTGAAAATTCTCTGGCAACTCTTTCCTCGAAAGTCCTGATTCGAATCATCGTCTCATAAATTTCAACCAGCTTTTCCTTTGCTATTGCCACGTTTTACCTCCCTGAATGTTGTCTGTCTCTGAATAAACTGAATGGTATGGTGTCAATTGTAGGGATTTGTGGACGAATGGTCAAGGAAACTTATAGTGACTTATATGAAAGGTGATTTTATTGCGTTTGAATGATCATCCTTACCTCACCCCTTACCCTTCATCCGCCATAGGCGGACTCAGGATGAACCCTTCAGGGTGAACCTTCAGGATGAACCCCTCTCCAACCAGCACCATTTAAATGATGAGAAGCTGTCCTGGTTGGAAAGGGGAGTAAAGAAGAGAGAGGGCGAAGCCCCCTCTCATAAGTGTCTCCCCCTTTCACACAGGCAAGTAATCGAACAATAAACCAGGGAACTGTGTGAAAGGGGGAATAAGGGGGTTAGTAATTAGAACCACCGAAACTTAATACAGACAGAAATATATGAAGTTGACAACCTAACTCATGATACTTAACCTTATATAAAAAAAGAGAGTGTAAGCTATGAGTAATGAAGGAATTGTATATACGGAAGAGGTAAAGAAGCTAAGGGCGGAAATAGAAAAGAGACACGGTAAAACGATAGAGCAGCTTTATGAGGAAAGGGAGCAAAGGGTGAAGGACGCTATAGAGCTGAGGGAGCCGGACCGCGTTCCGGTCACAGTGGGGACTGGCGTTTTTGCCGCCAGATATGCGGGGCTTACCGCCTCCGCCATGTATTATGACCATGCCGGTTACAGAGAGGCATGTAAAAGAGCGATACTCGATTTCGAGCCCGATATGTCCCAGATGATGGCTATGGTTAATTCGGGCTTCATTATGGAGCTTCTCGAACCCAGGCACCAGAGGTGGCCGGGCGGTACACTTCCCGATGACATACCCTATCAGTTCGTCGAGGGTGAATACATGAAGCCTGACGAATACGACCTTTTTCTGTCCGACCCTTCGGATTTCATTATCAGGTATTATCTGCCCCGCTTATAC
>CAZCMK010000003.1:0-32553 GCA_964499775.1 uncultured Dehalococcoidales bacterium
ATAGATGATGTTACCGCTTACTTCCGCTTTGCCATGGACTCGGACGTAGGAGATGTCGGTATCTGGCAGGATACCAACAATACACATACTATCGGGGCCACCGGTGCATGGACTAATGTTCCTTTCAATAGCGAGGCCAGGAGCGACGGCAGCTATAACCACACTGCCGATACAACAACCGACCTAACAGCCGACGGCTGGTATCTAATAATATATGAGATAAGGTCGACCTCCACATCCGACACACGGCACAGTATTATTTCGCAGATTACCCTGGAAGGTACTGCCGTCGAGGGTAGCGAAGGCTACGGTTATTCAAGAAATAATTCTAATGATGAAGCTTATACCGGCGGCGCCTGTATAGTAAACGCCTCCGCCAATGATACTGTGGTTGTCCAGTGGCAACCTTACGGATTAGCGTCTTCCGATGTCCTCTCGAACTCCAAAACATCGCTCTGTATTGTCAGGCTTCCTGATTCTGCCAACGTGGCGTATCTGAAATACACGGATGACAGCGATACCGGGGCTTATGGTGGCACTACCTGGGCAGGTAACGAGGTTACCTGGGCCGACCAGGTATATGAAACGGACAACACCACAATACAGAAATCAACCGGTAATGACTATACCTTCACGCTGAAGAAGGTTGCCAGATACCTGGTGAAATATGACATTACGTTTACGGGCGGAGATGCTGTCAGGACACAGAGGATAGCCCGGGCAACGCTGGCAGGTTCTGCCGTGCCTAATAGCTATACTTACACTTACATGAGAAACAATGTTACCACTCCCAACACGCTGCACGCTGTGTTTATTGTGGATAATACCATCGCCAACCAGGACCTTATCATTCAGTCACAAAGGGGTGCTGCGGATGTAGATGCCAGCGTAACCAGGACGATAAGCTCTTCCAGTATCGAAATTATGGAGCTGCCATCAAGTGCGGAGACGGTAATAACCTATGACAGCGTTGGCGGTCAGGACGTTGGTGCTACCCAGACACTTAACTGGGCAAGAGATGAAGAGCAGAGAGACTCTGCCGCTTTTACCCTGCCTGCAATAACGACAGTCGAGGTTGAGAAGGATGGTGACTATCTGTTTCTAGGCAACGGCTTAATCGAGGACCCTGACAAAACAACCAGCACAAGACTGACGTTCGCTGGAGACTGGTTTGTCGGTGGAGTCGAGAATAATATCGGTGGTCATGGTAACTTCCTCAGGGGCGCTCAGGGAGGACAGGATACCTGGCAGACAAGCCTTAATGCCCATACCATCCTGGAATTAAGTGCCGACGAGCAGATTACATTCAGGACTGCGCTGGAAGGTGATGCCGGCGGTACCAGTGACAATACACTTGCCGACCAGTGCGGATTAACTGCTCTAAGGATAGACAGTCTGACCGGCAGTGCCTACGCCCGGGCTGTCGTGAAATCCGGAGCCGCGATAGGAAACGGGACTGAAGAGAGCACCGACAGCGGGACATTTACCCTCGAATCATACCAGTGGACAACCAACCCCGCTACCGGTCAACCCTGGACATGGTCCGAAATAGACAGTCTTCAGTTAGGTATTGAACTGAAATCAGACAGCACCGATACCGTTTCTGCTTGCACCCAGGTCTATATCGAAGTAAATTACACCACGTACTATACGAACGGG
Source organism: uncultured Dehalococcoidales bacterium (assembly GCA_964499775.1). Lineage (GTDB taxonomy): Bacteria > Chloroflexota > Dehalococcoidia > Dehalococcoidales > UBA2162 > MGML01. Next base: position 1,660 of record CAZCMK010000003.1, read on the forward strand.
ACCGTAAACTCGGTTAACCTGTTAAGCGGAGAAACCGTTTACACGATAGACGATTTTGACTATAACGTTTCGGCAATTCCATCCGGTACCGGTTTGCAGGTCCAGTTTTCACAGGATGATACCAACTGGTATAACTCCTCCGGTACTCCCGGAGGCTGGGATACTATGTCGGCAGGCTCACATTCTATTGACCTTTCCGGTCTGAGCTGGTCCGGGTCGAATTTCTACTATCATATGCTTTTTACTTCAGACGGAGGTGGTACCCCTGTACTCGATGATATAACGGGGGATTTTACCACGTTATATACTTCGGGAGACCTGATTTCCTCAGCTTTTGATACCGGTGATGACCTTGACTGGAACTGGCTGACGGTGTACTTTACAATAGTTGAGCCTTCGGCGACCGACATAAAATTTCAGTTAAGGTCGGCGTCCACTCAGGCGGGACTCAGTTCGGCTACCTGGTACGGACCAACGAGCACTTCCGATTACTATACGGGAACCACCACGACGATTAATCCCGTTCATGATGGTGACCGGTGGATTCAGTACAGGGCATATTTCACCGGGCCAGGCGATGATACACCGACACTGAGTGATATTGAAGTAACGTATACCAGCACTGAGCTGTCCTACACTGTCGAGATTATCGGTGGCGCCTACTGTCTGAATACACGTGATTCCTCGGAGTGGGATGATGGATGGACAGTAACTCCGGAAATATACTGTGAGGTTGTCCAGAGGTAAATTATGAGAGAAACAATGGTGCTGATAAAAAGAGCAACCATCTGGATAACCGGTAATATCCACATACCGGGAATTATCAGGCGTACGGTAATGCTGATATTGATAACGGCTGTCTGTATCGTGGGATTCCTCTCTATAAGGGGAGAGATGCCGTTTATGGCTATTTACGGAATCAGCATGGAGCCGGTACTCCAAGCCGGCGACCTGATTCTTATCGAAGACATAGCTACTTCCGATATCGAAGAGGGGGACATAATTGTTTTCACTGTCCCCCAGGCAGTAAGGGATTTCTATAATTATCCGCAGGTAGTGGCTCACCGTGTACTGGAGGTTAATGAGTCCGAGTTTGGAGTGACCTTCCGTACCAAAGGTGATAATACCGGAGAAGACCCCTTTACGGTAAGACCTCAGGATGTCAAAGGACACTTAAGCAAACAGTATTCCTATCTCGGCTATCCGCTCCTGTTCTTCCAGAGCAAGCAGGGAGTAATATTCATAGTTATTGCGCTTTGTCTCCTTGCCCTTTATCTGTATTCAAACGAGATAACCAGGGGCAGGCAGATAATACATAAGGGTATCTTTTCTCCTATTATAAAAGAAAACCAGGATACCAACCGGGTTCTGGGACAAAGGATGGAGAGTACGGAAAAAGGAGTCGTGGATGTGCAGAAGGCAATGCTCAATTTCGCATCCGCAATATCCGAGTATGCCGAACACCTTAAAAGCCATACCAGTGCTATCCAGGGCTTGAGTGAAGCGTCTCAGGAGCTGAAGAAGGGCGCTGCCCAGCAGAATGAGGTTTTAGCGCGACTGATGGAAACGATGGAACAGAAAATCATCCAGCCTGAAACCCCTGAGACCGAACCAGAGCCGGAAGTGGAAGATACCGAAGCCAGGTTCCCTCCCGGTTGTATCAGAAACCGCCGGTCGCAAGGAAAAGAACAGGACGATACAAAGGCAGGCTAAGCGTACCTGAAGCCGATGTGTAGATTTCCGAAATCAGATAAGAGAGTCGGTTTGCGTGGTTGATATCACGTTTCCTCTGATTGGTGTTCCGGGAAGCATTTTATTTACTTGTCCGGCTTCTCTGATGTATCATAGGTTCTAAAGAAAATTAAACTAAAATAAGGTAATAAGCAAAGTATTTGTATATAATTCTCTTCATATTACTCGGTTTGTTTACAGGCAGCTTTCTTAACGTCTGCATAGACAGGCTGCCACGGGGAGAATCGATAGTATTCCCCGGTTCCCACTGTGAGTCCTGCAATCATAAGCTGGGTATCCTGGACCTTATACCGGTATTCAGCCACATCTGGCTGCGGGGTCGGTGCAGATATTGCAAGACTCGTATACCGTTGAGGCTGCTGGTAGTGGAAGGGGTAACCGCGCTGCTATTTGCCTTTTTCTACTGGCAGTTCGGTTTCACTTTCGAACTGGCAGTGTTTATCGTATACACCGGCCTTCTAATCGTTATCTTCGTTATCGACCTGGAGAACCAGCTTGTGTTGAACAAGGTAGTCTATCCGGGCATGGTAATAGCGTTTGCCTTTTCCTTTTTCCGTCCTGAGATTGCAGATGTCGGCATATTCGGGGGAGAAGCTATCAGCGGGGCGGTGAGTTCGGTTGCCGGTGATGCCGTCAGCCGGGTGGTAATTTCACTTACCGGAGGAGCCCTGGGACTGGTGGTAATGTTGCTTCCATATATAATATATCCAAGCGGTATGGGAATGGGCGATATCAAGCTGGCGGCGCTGGTGGGGTTGATGACAGGGTATCCGATGATTATTTTGACCTTGCTGCTGTCATGGATAGTCGGCGGTCTGATTGCCGGTGTGTTACTTGCCCTGAAAATCAAGGGCCGTAAAGACCCTCTGCCGGCGGCAACGTTTACCGCTGCCGCGGCTCTGGTTACACTGCTCTGGGGGCAGGCAATCTGGCAGTGGTACCTGTGAACAGGGCAGGTTACTTGACATATTAAACATAATGTCATACTTTAATACTGGAGAATGATATGTTAAGCAGATATGAAAGGGAGGCGTACCAGTTCCTGGCGGTATACCGCTTCCTGGCGTATGCTCTGGCGGTAATGTTCACCCAGGTCGGCTCGTCGGTGTTGATTGAGACGTCGATGCCTCCGCTGCAACTCTATATTATTCTCGGGGTGCTCGGTATTTATACGGTCTTACGTGTCTTCTCACCTCTAAGCTGGCGTGAGAGGAGTGTAATGACCTACCTGATACTTATGGGGGACTTTATACTCTGCATCGTACTTGTCGTTTACACCAATGGTCTGAACAGCGTCTTTCTGCTCTATTCTCTAACTCCTGTCATGACGGCAGCCCTTCTCTTTGAAGAGAGGGTGGCTCTGGCTCTGGCGGCTATTGCAACTATTATCCTTTCGGTTACTCATGTGGCTCTCAGTCAGCTCGCCGATAGATGGGCATGGATTATGCAGGGGCACAATCTCACTCTGCTGGTCGTTTATACGCTGTTCAGCCTTGTCGCCGCCATTGTCCCTTACCGCATTAATCTGAATATCCGACGGCGTATAGAGAGGGAGGCAATAATCGAGGAACGCCGGAGGATAGCCCGGGAGATACATGATGGAGTGGCTCAATCGCTGGGTTACCTGAATATGAAAACAAAACTGGTAAAAGATTCGGTCTACAATAAAGACACCGTACAGACGCTTACCGAACTGAATGATATTCAGAAAATAGTCCAGGATACCTATGATGATATCAGGGAATCAATCGACCAGTTAAGCTCAGAGATAAGGAATGTCCCGATAATATCGGCTCTGGGAACCTATGTCAACGAATTCGGTAGTAACAACGGCATCAAGGTCAGTTTTGAGTACACCAAACCGTTTCCCAAACTCTCACCCGTTGCCGAGCTCCAACTATTACGCATTGCACAGGAATCACTGACCAATGTCAGGAGGCATGCTTTCGCCACCGAGGTGGAGATAAAGCTGGAAAGCAGCAAAGAGGCGATGGAGATGATAGTGAAAGACAACGGCCAGGGTTTTACTCTTACCGACCTCGAGGAATCGCCGCCCGGTTACCACGGACTGAATATTATCAAGGAGAGAGCGGAAACACTCGGGGGTGCGCTGAACATATCCACCAGTCCCGGAGAAGGAACGGCTTTGATGGTCAGTCTGCCTCTTGAGAAAGTGAGGTTGTAGAGTGGAAACAATTAAGGTGTTGATAGTAGATGACCATACCCTGTTTCGTCGCGGTCTCGCCGCCGTAATGGCAAACCACAGTGACCTGGAGGTAGTAGGGGAGGCGGCAGACGGGCTGCAGGGGATAGAAAAAACCAGAGAACTGAAACCGGATGTTATCCTGATGGACCTCAATATGCCGCGCTGTAGCGGTCTGGAGGCTATTCAGGCACTACAGGCGGAGATGCCAGGGGTAAACGTGCTTGTTTTAACCGTTTCTGAGATGGAAGAAGACCTCTTTTTATCTGTGAAGTACGGAGCCAGAGGGTACCTTCTTAAAAATTCCGAGCCCGAGGAGCTCGTCCAGGCTATACACCTCGTAGCCCGGGGTGAAGCAATCGTCTCGCCCCACATGGCTATGAAGCTCCTTACCGAATTTCAGGACCTCACCACGGGGGTACAGAAAAAACCCGCAGAGGAAGTGAATTCCGAGTTAAGCCCCAGAGAAGGAGAGGTGCTGGAACTGGTAGCCAAGGGAGCGACCAACCGCGAAATCGGTGACGCTCTGTTTATCTCGGAAAATACGGTGAAGACCCACCTGCAGAATATTATGGAGAAACTGCACCTTGCAAACCGGAGCCAGGCAGCCGCATATGCTATCCAGAAGGGACTCGTCTCTCATAAAGAATAGCAATTCGGCTTTTTATTGCTATACCTTAGTCTAACGCTCTCACCCGAAAGAGTTAGTCTTCCGCCATTCTGAAATCACCCAATCGCAGGATTGCCAGCCTGTTTACCATACCTTATTATTATTTGTGCAGTCTGGAAAAACAGGCTGGTTTTTACTCTTATTCAATGAGATATAAAAAAATGAAAGGAGGAGGGATAATGAGAATCCCCAGTAGAGGAGAAAAAGGTTTTACCCTTATCGAGCTGTTGATTGTGGTTGCTATCCTCGGCGTGCTGGCGGCGATAGTGATTCCCAATCTCGGGCGGTTCATCGGACGTGGTCAGGAAGAGGCGAAGGACACCGAGGTTACTACCGTCCAGACAGCAGTACACGCCATGATGACCGATAACGAGCTGCCGGAGCTGCCCGCCGGTACGTTTGTCGCTGCAGCAGGTGATGCCACCAATGATATGTCGGCGTTCCCTGCCCCTGATGCGGTTTGTGGAACTGACAAGATGAAGGATACCGCTGGCGTTGATTATGAAGCTCTTAGTGATAAGGACGGTTACATACTCTGGCAGCACGACAGAGTCGGTGGCGATGTGCAGGTCGTCCTGACCAATTATGTTGCTACTCAGACCACCGCTTACTGGTATTGGTGTGACAAAGACGGTTCCGTGTTCCAGGTAGAAACTGAACCTACACCCTAATCCGTGAATCAGTTAAATCCGTTTTGAGGTATACAAAGGAATTTTGTACTAATTAAATCCAAGGAAAGGAGGGTGGATAATGAAGATACCGAAGAGGGGAGAAAAGGGTTTTACTCTTATCGAGCTGTTGATCGTGGTTGCTATCCTCGGCGTGCTGGCGGCGGTGGTCATTCCCAATCTGGGGCGGTTCATCGGGCGCGGTGAGACCGAGGCGATGGACACCGAGGTTACCACCGTCCAGTCGGCGGTCCATGCCATGATGGTCGATAACGAGCTGCCGGAGCTGCCCGCCGGTACGTTTGTCGCTGCAGCAGGTGATGCCACCAATGATATGTCGGCGTTCCCTGCCCCTGATGCGGTTTGTGGAACTGACAAGATGAAGGATACCGCTGGCGTTGATTATGAAGCTCTTAGTGATAAGGACGGTTACATACTCTGGCAGCACGACAGAGTCGGTGGCGATGTGCAGGTCGTCCTGACCAATTATGTTGCTACTCAGACCACCGCTTACTGGTATTATGTTGATAAAGACGGTTCCGTATTCCAGGTAGACTCAGCACCAACACCATAATTTAATCTAAGCTGATATCACGGGATGTTGATGGGAGTGGCGGTATAAGAGAGAGGTGCTCTCGATTACGAGACACCTCTCTCTTTTATTAATTCTATTTAGTGTAAAGGTTGAAGCGTGATGCTCCCACTCGTGATGAAGGGATATCGTTCGGGAGGGGTAATGGGAGTACGGAAACGGCCGCTTTCTTCGAGAGCGGTCTTGAACTGGACGAAAAGTTGATTGCTGTCTGCCTGACAGTTAAAAGTTATCTTATCGCCTGAATGGTTTATCGATGGGATTTGGACGTTGAGCTCATCCGCCAGTGTTTTTATAGTCTCAAGGTCTTCCACAAAACCGCCGCCCATATTTACTATCTGTGTGTGTTCTTTAATAACCTGCTCCAGCGGGGTACGTTTGGCAAGTTCGTTCCTCCTCATGTCCAGTAGACTGTTAACGGAGTTGTATTTGGTCTCAAGGACACCGGTATTGTCCATGGCGTCGGCGGATAACTGATACAGCGGGAAGAGCAGAGCCAGGGCGGCAATGAAGGCAAATGAGACATATGTCTGTCTGGTCGTCGGCCTCCAGGGGCGGTATGCTCTCGGCAGCAGGTTGATATCGGGTGTCAGATAGCCGACCTCATCAGGGTCGCCCTGTGCCGGTGCTCCGTATAAAGCTAGCCCTATATTGACCGCATATTGAGATACGGGCAGGTGTTCCGGGTATTCCAGCGGGGGCTCCAACTGCTCCACCGGGTATTCCACGCTCGCTTTTAAATCTTCTATAAGGTCGGAATCGCCGGACATCTGTCCCGTGATGAAGAGCGGGTTGTTCCGGTCGAAAGGAAAGCCGGGACGGGTTGAATCATAAAAGCTTACCGTCAGTTCCAGGGCTGAAACCAGGTATTCTACCTTTTCCTCTTTTGTAAGGTTATCCTGCTGCCAGGCGGTGGTGCGCATGACCTCAGCCATTCCATCGATTACCATCACTATATCAAAGCTGTCAGAGTCAACATTAAGAATGAGAGCTTCTTCTCTGTTAACCGCCCTTGCCAGAGCCATTGTCTTGAGGTTCAGCACGCGGGTGTTGACTCCAGCTATTCGCAGCGTTTGCATTTCAGCATCTATCATTTCTCTGGGTACAGCGTGTGCCAGTACCTGATGTCCACCTTCCCCGATGCCGATAGAGTGCCATGAGAGATACATATCCTCTTCGGATAAGGGCAGTATTTCCTCCACCGCTTCAATGACGCTTTGTTCGGTTACCACTGCATCCGGAGGAGTATGTACTATGATTATACGGCTTAACGAGTAAAGACCGCTGACACTGGCTGTCACCCGGTTAGTTTTTATATCGCTTGAACTCATAAGCTCCTTGATGATGACACCCAGGGCTTGCGGGTTCGCAATTATTCCATCTTGGAACATATCGGGTTCGAGGGCGTGACTTGCCCATTTTATTACCTGATTTCCGTTCGTCTCTAGAATACGGATACCCGTGGTATCTATCTCGAGAGTTACCAACCTATTATTACTCCTACGATTTTTATAACCTGAGAATATGAACTATGATTTACTGTATATATTGACGTCCAATGTTGCTTTGGTCTCGTATTTTTTCTCTCCGCTTTCCAGATATTCCCTTGCTATCACTGTATCCGGTCCATCCCACTGGCGGACTTCCCCGTCACTTTCACAGGTGTAGTAATACCGGGTAACAGATGTATCGATGTAGTTAACCGTCTCATATGAATCAGGGTTTTCTGCAGGTATCTTGTCGTGTCCGTATAGAACATAGCCGCCTCTTGGCGTGGCATTTCCCGTATAGCCTTTCTGAGGTGCAGTAGTGGTAATATCGGGAAAGCCTTCAACCGTTCCCTGTGTAGCGGGGTCATCTCCCATGAATCTCGTGGCGGTGCCATCGGTATAGTGAATCGGGTTGTTGATAACGGTCAGGCCATTATCTATCATCATGGCTCGAACTGCTTCTATTACGCTGCGGTATTCATCTCTCCTGAACGCTTCCTCTCCTGTAGGGGTAGTTTCAACTGTCTCAGTAACTAATTTGGTCAATACCATATTTGGCATCGTGGTCCCTGAATCAAGGTCTGAAATGAAGGCCATAACGTTTTCGTGGTCACCCTGAACGACGATACCTGAGAATTTCATTAGCTGATAGGTATTTTCACCCACTTGTGCCTGGTCGTAATTTGCCGAGGGAATCATAAACTTGCTGTTTTCCTGACTGATGTCGATTCCGCAATCTACGGCAATTCCAACGAGTATTTCGATAGCTCTGGTATCATCCATCGGAGCCAGGGCTTCCAGTACATTTTCATATTCTTTCTGTAACTCACCGCTTTTAGGTGGTGGTTTGGCTAAAACAACCGAGAGTTTAACAATCTCATCGGATAGGTCGTTTTGTTTCATGCCCTGCTGTACATAGATAAATCCGAGTGCGATATAGACAATCACAACAATACCGCAAAGAATGATAAATCCAGTGCGTGAAAACCTACTTATTAGTCTCTTAAGGTCATCCATTTTTATGTACTTGACGGATATTTAGTTATAATGGTATCGACGATAGTTACTTTAAGGTAAAATGTCAGCTTTTACGGTTGATATAGCCGGGAATTCAGGCTTAGAATGAACAGAATTTTTACCCCTGGTCAGAACCCGGCAATAAATAATTAATAGAGAAGACTTGTCAGGACCGCCATCTTTCACGCAGCGCTTTCTGAACCTGTTCTTCTATTGTCTCTTCAATTTTGTCCTCGATAGTCTCTCTGACTGCCTTTTTCTGTTCTCTCTCCAGTTTTAATAACTCTTCACGATAAAAACGGTTATAAAGCTGCTTTCCCTTTCTCCATCCGGTTAGCCAGACCATAGACAGACCCACGGCTGCAACGGGCGCCACTATCTCCGGCCCTGCTTTTGTATACGTGACCAGGATAATGATCAGAATAAGGACGGCGAACAGGAATATGGCTATATTAAGGTCCCACCTTGCACTTCTGGCTTTATCTTTCGCTGCCGCCGCAACCTCCTGCTCCATTTCCTGACTGATTATTTTATCAGTCTTCTCTTCTTCTGACATTTCATACCTCACAGTCTGAATAAGCAATTATAACATAATATAATATAGTGTTTACTTGATATTCCGCGAGCAGGAGGAAGCCCGGGGTATCCGCCCCGATAAAACCTCAGCAAGGCTAATACCCTTTCTGCCTGGACACGAATTAGTAGTTACTCTAACGGATAATCTCATACTGTTCGAACCCTCTAGCTCTAGAAAGCTCCGGTGATACTGTACATTGGCATCAGTACGGAAATGGCAATGAACCCGACGAATAGGGCTATGAAGATAGTGCTTGCAGGACCGATCATCGATACCAGAGAAGACATTTTCTCCTCGGCGGTAACTTCATAGAAATCGGCGACGACACCCATGGTAAAATCCAGTGTATTACTTTCCTCGCCTACAATGACCATCTGTATCAGCAGGGCAGGAAACAGCTCTACACGTGACATGGGTTCGGACAGTCCTTCACCAAGGATAAGACCTTCATTTACCCTTAGCAGGGCGTCCCGGAGATATCTGTTGTCTGTGGACTGAGGCATCAGCTCCATTATCTCCTGCAGATTCAGTCCCGCGGCAATCAAGACCGACATTGTTCGGGCAAAACGGGCTAACTCCGCCATCAGATTAGGTAGGCCTATTAGAGGGGCAGTGAGTTTCATGCGGTCCAGAATCCGCCTCCCGGTTGGCTGCTTGATAAGCCAGACTATTACCGCTACGAGGACCGCTACGACTATTACAATAACTAACAGATAGGAGGTCAGGAAGTCTGACGTGCTGATCAGTATCTTGGTGGGCAGCGGTAATTCTACGTTCATAGACGTGAACATACCCATCATCTTGGGCATAACTACCGTCATAAGAATGATGCCGACTATTATACCCACGACAAGAATCATCATAGGATAGGTTAAAGCCTTTCCTGCTTTTTTGGTCATTTCGCCCTGTTTCTCCATGAAATCGGCCATGCTGTTCAATACCAGTTCCAGATTTCCTGTCCGTTCACCTACGGCAATGGTCCTGGTATAAATTTCGCTGAAAGCCTTTGTGCTTTTAGATACGGCCTGGGAAAAAGAGCTGCCGGCACGGAGGTCGTTAATCGTGGATTCCAGAATCTTGGTAAAAGCTCTGCTGCTTGTAACCTGTTCCTGGAGAATTTCCATAGCCGGCAGGAGTGATATTCCTGATTTTAGCAATGTGGCAAGCTGGCGTGAAAAGATAATTACATCCTTCGCTTTTACCCGGAAGATGGTGGGTAAAGCCTCTTCGAGACTCCACATAGAGGGAACAGCCTCTACATTTGTCGGGGTATAGCCCTGTGTAATCAGAGCACGCTCGGCATCAATCTCGCCGGTAGCTTTCAGTGTGCCTTTAACTACTTTCCCTTGAGGGGTGGTAGCTTCGTACCGGTAAGATATAAGATTCTTTTCCTTTTCGGTAGTATCAGCAGTTTGTGCCATGTTCCTCCCGTTAACCCACAGAGAAAACGTTACGCAGTACCTCGTACGGAGTGGTTACACCCTGTTTAACCTTTAACATGCCGTCATGCCATAAAGAGACAGTGCCTTCCGTATGAGCCTGTGCTTTAATATCGTCCGTGCTGGCGCCACTCAGAATCATCCTTCTTAAAGACTCGCTCATCACCATTACCTCGAATATACCGGCTCGTCCGAGATAGCCGGTATTAGCGCAGAAATTACACCCGGCACCAACCAGGAATTCCGTTCGTGTTTCCTGCATTTCTTCCTCATAAGCCATCTGTTCATCCTCGGCAACAGGGGTAGGTCTTGAACAATAGGGGCAGACCCGCCGTACCATACGTTGAGCAGTGATACCAACTACCGCTGAAGAAAGCAGGAACGGTTCTACGCCGAGGTCTACCATCCTGAAGATGACGCTTGCCGTATCGTTGGCATGGACCGAGGAAAGGACAAGATGGCCGGTTAAGGATGCCTGTGTAGCTATCTGGGCGGTCTCGGAGTCTCGTATCTCACCTACCAGTATAACGTCAGGGTCGAGCCTCATAGCAGCTCTTAGCCCTGCGGCGAAGGTAAGTCCGGCGGCAGGGTTTACCTGCATCTGATTGATGCTGTTAAACCGGTATTCCACCGGGTCTTCAATAGTAAGTATATTCCTGCCGATAGCATCGATCTGGTTGACCGTGGCGTACTGGGTCGTTGTTTTACCGGAGCCGGTAGGACCACTTATCAATATCATCCCGAACGGACTTTTCACCATCAACAGGTATCTTTCCAGAGTATCGGGTAGAAACCCTATTTCCGCCAGAGGAAGAAAGGCAAACGCTTTATCCAGGACACGAAGCACCACCATTTCTCCGTATACGGTAGCGGTGGTGGCTACCCGGATATCTATATCTCTATCTCCCATATCGAAAGTGATTTGACCATCCTGAGGACGGCGACGTTCGGCAATATTCAAACCCGCCATGATTTTCACACGGGACAGCAGTGGCGGATGAACGCTCAGGGGCAGGGACATGACGTCATGCAAAATACCGTCGATTCGGTAACGGACACGCAGTCTGTCCTCCTGCGGCTCGATGTGAACATCGGAAGCCCGGTCTCTGACTGCCTGTTTGATAAGCAGGTCGATAGCCCGTACTACCGGAGCCTGGGCTATAGCCTCTGCGGAAACGCGTGTCTCGGTGGTTACCCTGGCTCTCTGGAAACGGGTAGGAATCTGGCTGAGTTGCTTTTCGATTTCTCCGCCTACCCTGTAGGTGAGGTCAATCATTTCCTGTATATCCTGAAAAGTGCTGAGGACCGGTTCAATCCTTTTCCTGGTAAGAGCTGCCAGCTCCTCCATCGCCTGGATATCCCTCGGGTCTTCCATGGCTAAAACCAGAGTACCGTCGGTCACGTCTATAGGTATAACCCCGTATTTTCTGGCTATCTGTTCGGGGATTAACGCTACTGCGTTGGGCCGGACTCCTTCTCTCCTCAGGTTTACAAACGGTATACGTAATTGCAGGCTGGTAAAAAACGCCAGTTGCTGCGGTGTAACCAATCGCTCCTGTAGCAGGATACGCTCAATTCTCTGGGTTTCTTTTGATTGCAGTTCTTTTATGTAGTTCAACTGGTCTTCGGTAATCAGCTTCGCTTCGACCAGCATCTGTCCGAGGTCTTTTGACGGTGCTTTTTCCTTTGTTGCCATTCTCCTCCCCTCGCTAAAAGAATCCAGGTCTAATCAGACCGGTTTATTTCGCTTTTAATTTCAGGTCTATCCTTTTTGTCTCCTTTTTATCTCCCCCCAGTAGTGCGCTCGGGGCCCCCTTTATTGTGTCTTTTTCCGGTGTTTCAATGGGTGTTACTTCCATACCCGGTATATTTGAAATAATATCCAGCAAGGGAAGCGGTTTCTCCAGCGTGACTGTTATTACGGTACCGCGGTCCCACGAGCCTCTTGTATAGAGAATTTTAATTTCCGGTGTTGTTTGCAGGCTATTGTATAATTTGGATACCGCTACAGGGTCTACCGGAACGGCTATAGCGATTTCGATATCTTCCGCATACATAGCGTCTTTGTCCAGTTCTATAGCGGCATGTGAGGGTTCTTCATCTTCCGTTTTTTCTTCTGTAACGGGCTGCTCTGCAATCTCCTCTGCTGCCGGCTCCGTCGGTTCCGATGCAACACTTTCTTCTTCCGTGGCGGCGGGTTCTTCTGTGATATCTTCTAAGGCAGCTTGCCCGGTTTCCGTTTCCCCCTTTACCACGGGTTCTTCGGTTTCAACAGCATAAGGATTCAGTATTTCGGCTTCTTCAACAGCGGCCGGTTCTGACTTTGCTTCTACCTCAGCCTGTTCCTGTGGTTCATCGATAGCGACTGGCTCCGCTTCTGTTTCTACCTGTTCAAGCGGTTCTTCGGTAGGGGCGGGTGTAGTCTCTGCCTGTTGTATCTCGCTCTGTTTCACAGATTCCGTCAGGCTGGCTGTTTCAGTGCTTCCCTCACTCGCCTGCTCGATAATCTGGGCAATTTCCTCCTCGGCTTCCTTCTGCGCTTTTGCTTTAATGCTTTCTACCAGTTGTTCGGCGTCCGTTAAAGCCCGTTCCATCAACGAGCGGACGATTTCGGACGGAGCTTCCTTTGTGGACTCGTCTTTTACCGCTGAGGTGGCGGTCCGGTCTCTTCTCAGGGGCTTTTTATTACCCCGCTTACTCCCGCCGATTTTTAAACTCCAAAAACTGGACATATAGCTACCCTGCCTTAAATTTGAATATCACTCATCCATAATTTGCCAGAAGGCAAACATTTATTGGCCACATCATCCCAAAAGATTATAAGCCTTTCTATATTATTAAGGCAATCCTGCGAAAGGGTGATTTCGGAAAGTGCCGTTGCTCTTTGCCGGTAGTACATTTTAGTGAGTCCTCCCCCCCGCTTTAACCGGTAGATATTTCTATTCAGTTAGATTTTTGACGAGTTACCCGTATTGGTATGGTTTCAGAATACAGGTTCACATAAAATTTGTCAATCACCGGTGCAAATTACGGCGCATGGCTTGAAAAACGCAGTATCTACCGTATATATTGACAGAAAGCACTATTCTGGATAAAATAGTGACAAATGTCATGTTTGCAGGTGCGACTGAAGTAATCGACTTTGATTGGAGACGGGATATTGGAAAAGACTATAGTGGCTATTATAGACAGGCAGACTCTCTTTAGAGTTGGTGCATGTTATATCCTGGCCCAGCAGCCTGACTTCGTGGTTCATGAAATCAATCCTGACGGAGATGTGCTGTTGGCAATAGAGGTTAACTCTCCCGACGTGATACTTCTGGATATTGATAATCCTTCTTTGAGAGGACTCGACCTGGCAAGAAAAATAACGATGCAATACCCCACGGTTAGGATTGTGATGCTGACTTTCGAGCCTGATGACAAACAGCTTTTTGAAATAATCAAGACCGGGGTTGTAGCCTATCTTGAAAAGAGTGTTACGTCGGAAGAGCTGGTAAAGGCGGTAAGGGAGGTCTCGACAGGGCAATATCCTATAAACGAAATTGTCCTGTCCAGACCCGAGGTTGCTGTGCATGTATTGAGACAGTTCCAGAATATACATGGTACGAACGGAAAAACCATTGAGTCTATAGTTGCCCCGCTTACCTCCCGGGAGACTCAGATTCTCAATTGTATCGCCGACGGCAATTCGAATAAGCAAATAGCTTCTATTTTACAGATAAGTGAACAGACGGCTAAGAACCATGTCAGCAACATACTGCGCAAGCTTAATGCTAATGACAGGGCTCATGCTGTGGTTCTTGCCATCCGTCACGGCTGGATATCGGCGGAAGAACTGGAGGTCCCCGGGATAGCTATAAACAGCAATTAGCAGTATTGACCATACGTATTGAGTCTTCTTCACCGGTCTCTTATACCGTAGTACATAGTACTAACTGACCATCTCTCAAGGTACTAATGACTCATATATCACCGCTTCATGCTGTAGTATTCTACTTATTATCCCGGAGCAGGCGGACATATCATAGCCAGGTAATAATCAATCTTTTTTATTTTACATTTCTGTACCCGGTGCTTTTTGTATCTTCATTTTTGAAAATAGGGGGTTGGGGGTTAGTGAAGGACATCCGGGTTCTTTTGATTGATAATGATGAAAATGTCCGCCGGAGGGTACGAGACATACTGGGAAAGGAAGGAGGAGTTGAGGTCGTAGGCGAGTGCTTGTCCGTCGAGGACGCTATCCTTCGGATGGTGGTTCTTCGTCCGGACGTTATACTGATAGATACCCTGTTACCGGATATAGACTTGATAAAGGCTACCAGCAGCCTGAAGGGAAGCAGCCCTGATAAGGGTATCGATGTTATCTTCCTGGCCGATTCTTCGGATTACTGGGTTGATGCTTTGAGAGCCGGAGCGACCGGATACCTGCTGAAAGATATGAAGGGCGCCGATTTCAAACGGGTAATTGTACAGGTTTACAGTGACAGTCACCCGCTGGAAACGGATAGTTCTGTTGAAGAGATAGTCGAGCTTGTCGTGCTTCCTCCGGCCAGTAACATAGTTTTAATCAATTTCATGTATCGGCTGGGTTCCGTGCTCGATGATGATTTTGCCTCTATCGTGTGCACGGTCGGCTCATGGGATGAGGGGTCAGTTATTACGGTACGGTCGAAGCGTACCGGGTCGTTCAATCTAGAAACGGAAATTGCTCATATCCCCGAGGTAGAAAGAGTTGAGGAAGAAGCTGTGGCGGCAGATGATATTTCCGGTCTCTCAAAGAGGGCGGAGTTTCTCCCGAGACTGGGAATCAGTCCTGAAAGAAGGTTAATCGTTACTTTAAGAGAGTAAACATTCAGTGAAAAACTGACACCGGTCTCCCTGTAGGTTGCCGCGTAATAACCGTGGAATGACTGCTGCTCCGGACTCACTTTATTAGCTGCCTTCGGCTAAAAGTGACCCTTTTGGCTCATTTAACTATCCTATTGTTACTTCCGATGCTATTTTCAGACGAACTATAATACCTGATACTGCACTGGCCGATTGTTTCTTTCTTGCATCTGAACCCGGTGAATGGGGGGAGGTACCATTAGAAAAGACTCCAGGTTGATATGCGGAAGATATCTCAAAGGTTGCTACTCCAGTTTCGCCACACCTGACCATTTGGCTGCATTTATTCAATAATAGCGACTTTTAGTCTTCGCTGGCTTGAAAACCCGTCAGCAATTAGACGATTATGCCTGATATTCCGATTCTTTATAAAATCTTTACGAAATCTTTATGAAACATTTAGCTTTTTTACGCCTGTCTTTATGAACGTATGTTAGATTTAAATTACATAGTGAATAGGGGATTTGTGTACAGGGTATAGAATCCGATGAATATTTTCATTCTGGTCCCTCTGATTTGCGCTGTCATTTACGGAGCGCTGACAGTTATAGCCTCGCTCCGCCCGACAAAGGTGCGGGCTTTCTTTGCCATGTACCTTTTCGCGGCTACGGTCTGGAGCCTGAGTTCGGCGATGGCTCACTTTGACCTGGGGCATTCGCAGACGTATTTCTGGGGCAAGATGCTGGTTATCGCCGGCACTCCTATGATGGTTTTCTATTATCATTTCGTGCGGCGTTTTACCAACAAATCTATCGATAAATGGGCTTACCTGGGATACGCAGTAGTAACGGCTCTTATTATCCTGACTTCCACCGGAATAATTCTCCGGGATGCTTATTTTGTGAATGGCCAGCTTCATATGGACTATGTCAGTCATATTACTGACGTTCTGTTGTTCATCAACTTCTCTTACATGGTAGGGGCGGCAATCACCTTGATTAGATTCTACCGCAGCTCGCATGACTCTACAGACCGCACTCGAACGGTGTATCTGCTCATCGGCATCACCGCTTTTGCTATATTCGGTGCGACCAAGGCGTACCCGGCCTTATTCGAGTACCCCCTGGACTATATTGGTGGAGTGATAAACGCTCTTGTTATCACCTATGCCATCTTCAAATACCAGTTGCTCGATATCAAGCTGGTACTCCGTAAAGGTCTGGTTTATTCTAGCCTTACCATATTACTTACTACGGTTTATCTGATTTTGCTTTATGCGATACAGATGTTCTTCCAGAACCGTCTGGGTTATACCAGCCTGGCTATTGCACTTGTAGTAGCTCTCACGATTGCCGTTTTGTTTAATCCGGCGAGAAATTTTATCCAGAAATGGATGGACAGGCTTTTTTACCGTGAGACTTATGACTACCGGCAGATGCTCCTCAACTTCTCGAACAAAATCAGCAACGTGCTCGATTTAAACGAACTCCAGCAGAGTATACTGCAGCCGATAGTGGATTCCATGCATGTAAAACGGGCGGCTTTGTTGTTCCCCGAGCTTGGTAGTGGTGACTTTAACGTCCGCTACATCAACCAGGTATCAGGTGACGAACCGTTCTCCCGATTGAGGTTCTTAAACGATAATCCGATTGTAACCTGGCTGGCGGATAAAGGCGAAGTGTTGAGAAGAAATCAGATAGATGTCAAACCGCAGTTTAAAGGTATGTGGGAGGTGGAGAAAACAACGCTCGATGTTCTTGGAGTCGAGCTGCTGTGTCCTATCAAGAGTAAAGGTAAGTTAGTCGGTATTCTGGCTTTAGCTGAAAAACAGTCCACGTCTTCTTACTCCGATGAAGAAGCGGACCTGCTCAAGACCATGTCCAATGAAGCAGCCGTAGCCCTGGAGAACGCAAGGATGCTCGATAGCCTTAAGAGCCAGCAGCTTCAGGTGGAGCAGCTTCTTGGGCAGGTAGTCCTTGCCCAGGAAGAAGAAAGAAACAGGATTTCCATCGACCTCCATGATAGTGTTGCCCAGTGGTTGGTGGCTGTTTCCTATGGTATTCAGACGTTCAGGTATGCGCTTCCGGACAAGGAAGTGGAAAAGGCAAGAAGTGAACTGAGTGACATGGAAAGCACCATTACCAAAAGCCTGAATGAGCTGCGGCGTGTAGTTGTCGGTCTGCGCCCTCCTGCTCTGGAAGAACTGGGCCTTACTCACGCTCTCAAGCATAGCCTCGATGATTTGAAAGCGGATGGGACGGTCTGCAGGCTAAATCAGGCGGGAAAACCGTTCCGGCTGCCGTCGAGTATCGAAATTGCCGTTTACCGTGTTGTCCAGGAAGCACTTTCAAATATCCGAAAACACGCCGATGCGACCAGAGTAACGCTCAACATGGAGTTTAATAAAGACGAGCTGCTGGTTGAGGTTCGTGATAACGGGCAGGGTTTTAACCTGTCGCAGACCCTCGATAGCGCCATAACGGTGGGACGTCTGGGCTTGCTCGGTATGAAGCAGAGGGTAGAGATGCTGGGAGGTGATATGAACATTAAAACAAGTGAAGGGAAAGGTACCACTGTCACCTTTACTTTTCCCGTTCAATCTCGTATGGAGGAGGTATAGATGGAGGCAATCAATATACTTCTGGTCGATGACCACCAGGTTGTTCGTGAGGGACTGAGACGTATGCTTGAGCTTGAATCGGATTTGAATGTGGTGGGTGAAGCATCTGACGCTAGAGAGGCGTTACCTCAGGTAGAGTCACTCTCGCCGGAGATTGTCCTGATGGACATTAAGATGTCCGGAGGAGACGGAATCGAACTTACGCGTCAGCTAAAACAAAAATATCCCGACTGTAGTGTCATTATGCTGACCCTTTACGATGAATTCCTGACTCAGGCTATAGAGGCTGGAGCCGTGGGTTATCTTCTCAAGGATATCAAACGCGAAGAACTGGTCAGAGCTATTCGGTCGGTTCGGGAAGGGCGTTCACCGCTTGCTTTATCAATCAGCAGAGAACGCCTTACAGAGTTGACAGCTTCGGCTGAAACCAAACGCCGGTATTCCCTGTCGGACCGTGAGTTGACCATTCTCCGCCTTATTGCGGAAGGTGTGACCACGAGTGAGATAGCTGACCAGCTTTTCTTGAGCCAGGCATCCGTTAAAAGAAGTATAAGCCTTGTTTTTGAAAAACTGGGCGTACGCAATCGTTCTGAAGCTGTCTCGGAAGCCTATAAAAGAAGTTTAATTTAGCGGAGTCCGTTATTATGCGTCTGGTACGCAACGAGAATAAGCGGGCATTTGCTTATGTGAGCCGCAGGGCTCATGAAAGCTGCTACTTTTAGCCTGTAGAGTTATACTTTTAGGGATTCCAAAAAAATAACCTGAAGAGGTATTATCAAATTTACGGCATTTCCCCGTTCCGGTAATGAACCGGAATGGGGAAATGTATAGAGAAAATTATATGGTATTCATAAAACTGGGGGGACAAAATAAAGTGAAGGACAATATCCAAATACTGCTGGTTGATGACCATCAGGTTGTTCGTGATGGCTTACAGCACATGCTGGAGCAGGAAGAGGGCCTTGAGGTTGTAGGTCAGGGTGCCGACGGCGATGAGACCATGACACAGATAGAAAAACTGTCCCCGAATGTCGTTCTGATGGATATCAAGATGCCCGGCGTGGATGGCATCGAACTCACCCGCCAGGTAAAACGGAAGTTTCCTTCCTGCAATGTTATTATGCTCACGCTGTACGACCAGTACCTGAATCAGGCTATGGAAGCCGGCGCCAGCGGTTACCTTCTCAAGGACATTAAGTGCGATGAACTTGCCAGGGCGATAAGGAAGGTCCACAGCGGCGAAATAGTCACTAGTGAAAGCATCAGGTCCAGGATGAATGTCAACCATGATAACGGTAATAACGGGAAGTATGAGGACGCCCCGGGTAATATGGTAGAAGAGTTGCAACTGGTCCTGCCTCCTCCTGTCGAAGCCAACCAGTTGATGAGGCTCTCCACACGAGTGGAAAATCTGCTAACGTCCCGGGTTTTACAGGTTATCGGTGCCTGGGAAGAAGGTACTATTATGACCATAGCTCTGGCAAAAGCCGTATTGATGTCTGATATCCTGAATACCTTCAGGAACATACCGGAGATAGAAAGAGTGGGAGAAGAGCCTCCGGTAACGTCGGTCAGCCCGAAGCTTCTGAAAAAAGCCGAAGCGATACCCAAGCTGAAGAATAGAGTAAGAAAAACGCTCTTTCTGACTCTTGAGAAAAACTAAGCTGGTAGAGCCGGGTATACCGGGTTATTTCCACCTGGGATAGGAACCCAGAACCTTGAGGAACAGTGAGCTGCTTTCCAGGACATCAAGTGTTTCTCGTACTTTTTTATCTTCACAATGCCCTTCGAAATCCAGATAGAAATTGTAGTCCCACGGTTTCTGTCTGGTTGGCCTGGATTCAATCTTGGTCATATTCAGCTTTCTCGAGGTCAGTATCTTAAGGAATTCAACCAGCGCTCCCGGTTTATGCTTCACGGAAAAGACGATGGATGTCTTATCGTTACCCGAAGGCGGAGCGTCCTGCTTCGATATCACGAAGAACCGGGTGAAGTTGCTGGGGTTGTCCTCGATTTTTCTGGCGAGTATCTGCATTCCGTATATCTCGGCGGCCCGGGTGCTGGCGATAGCGGCGCCATCGGTTATCCTCCGCTCTTTAATCATCTTCACGCTGCCTGCCGTATCATAGGTCGGTATAAGCTCGCAATCCAGATGCCTGAGGTAAGCCTGGCACTGTCCCAGAGCCTGGGGGTGCGAGTAGACCTTTTTTACGGCATCCAGCTTTGTTTCAGGGCTGGCTATAAGGCAGTGGACGACCCGCAGTTCCGTTTCACCGCATACTTTAAGCTCGGAATCGAGCAGCAGGTCGTAGGTCCTGCCTACATTACCTTCCAGTGAATTTTCTATGGGAACGATTCCGGACTGTGCCTCGTCCTGCTCAACTACTTTGAAAACGTCTTCCAGGCTTTCGCAGGGTTTTATCCGGACCGAAGAGCTGAAATAGTTGAAGGCGGCTTCTTCGCTGTAAGCCCCGACTTCACCCTGAAAAGCGACCATCGTGCCTTCGACGCTTTTAGCCATGGACATTATCTGGCGGTATATTCTGGTTATATCTTCAGGATTCAGATTTTCCTCCTCGGCAATACTCATGATATTTTTCAGGACTACCTGCTCCCTGGAAACGTCTTCAATCTGTTTACCCTGTTCTTTTTTTATACCGCCTATTTCTTCGGCAATCTTTATCCGTTCGGCTATCAGCCGGACTATTTTTTCATCCGCTTGGTCAATCTTCTTCCTGAGTTCTTCCAGGCTCATTTAAGTACCTCCGGGATAATACCTGCCCTCAGGGCGAAATCACAGAGGGTTATCGCCATCATCGCTTCCACAGCCGGTACAGCCCGCGGAACGATGCAGGCGTCGTGTCTTCCCTTCACCTCTATCGTGGTGTTCTTCATTTCAACCATATCCACAGTTTCCTGCCTGACGGCTATAGAGGAAGTCGGTTTCACGGCTACCCTGACCACGATTGGCATACCGTTGCTTATCCCGCCCAGGATACCGCCGGCGTTATTGGTTGTGGTGACTATTTTCCCATCTCTGATTGTAAACGGGTCGTTATTCTCCGAGCCCCTCTTTCCGGCAGCGGAGAAGCCGGAACCGAACTCCACTCCCTTGACTGCCGGTATATCGAAGAGCGCTTTAGCCAGGTCTCCTTCGAGCGTATCGAATACCGGCTCTCCGAGCCCGACGTGTACGTTGAGCGCTATGCCTTCGATAATTCCGCCGACACTGTCGCCTTCCGCCTTAGCCTGCTCGATTACTTTCAGCATCTCTTCAGCAGCTTTCGCATCGGCGCACTTAAGCGCATTTTTCTCCACGACGGCTCTTATCTCATCGGGTTCCTTTTTAGCCGCTTTAACTCCGCCTATTTCCACGGTGTGGGCGAGTACCTCGACGTTAATATACTCCAGCAGTTTCCTGGCTACGGCTCCTGCCATGACGAACCCGGCGGTTATTCTCCCCGAGAACCTGCCCCCGCCCCTGTAATCGTTGAATCCGCCGTACTTTATAAAGGCTGTGTAGTCGGCATGACCCGGCCTGGGCAGCGACCTTATTCTCTCGTACTCCGTGGAGTCGATATCCGTATTCCATATCAGCAGGCAGACGGGTGCTCCGGTGGTGTATCCTCCGGCGATACCGGAGAGTATTTCCACCTTCTCCGCCTCCGCCCTGGTGGTGGCTATCGGGCTGGTCGGCTTCCTTTTATCCACTTCTTTCTGAATATCCGTTTCGCTGACAGGCAGACCTGCAGGGCAGCCGTCGATAACGACCCCGATACACCTGCCGTGGCTCTCACCGAAGCTGGTTATGGTGAATTTCTTACCGATACTATTTTCCATCTATCTTCACCTCGCCGCCTGTGCTTCTCAGTATATCCCAGAATTCCGGAAATGTCTTGGATACGCATTCGGCGCTGTCTATTACCGTCCCGCCGGTTATCAGGCCGAGCAGGCTGAATGCCATGGCAATACGGTGGTCGCCCCGTGAGTCTATTGCCGCGCCTTTAGCCTGCGAACCGGTGATGGTAATTTTATCATTATCCTCCGCTACTTTTATACCCATTCTCTCCAGACCTTCTTTAACGGCTGAAGGCCTGTCGGATTCTTTTATCCTGGCTCTTTTTATGCCGGTGAACTCGCTGGTTCCCCCGGCGGCTGCTGCAAGTACCGCCATCGTCGGCAGAAGGTCTATGCAGTCCGTTAAATCGGCTTTTATCGCCTTCAGTCCCGATTTCCTGACGGTAATCGAATTTTTTCCGGTTATTATAGTAGCCCCCATAGCTTTCAGGAAATCAAGTATTTTTTTGTCGCCCTGGAGGCTTTCCGGGTTCAGGTTCTCTACCTCCATCTCGCCGGATATAGCCCCCATAGCCAGCAGGTAGGAAGCCGAAGACCAGTCGCCTTCAATGACGTAATCAGTGGACTTATATTCCTGCCGGGACGTCTCGAATTCTCTCAGGTCTCCGGAGTGTTCGACCTTTATGCCGAAAGCTTTGAGGCATTCCAGGGTCATCAGGACGAAAGGTCTCGATTCCAGAGGCGTGGTCAGCCTGATTGTCATACCGTCTTCGGCAAAGGGTGAGATGAAGAGTATGGCGGAAACGTACTGTGAGCTTATATTACCCGGCAGTTCCGCAACACCGCCTTTCAGGCTGCCTCCATTAACGATTACACAGGCTTCTTCTTCCCGGTAGGAACAGTCCACTCCAAGCTGCCGGAGTGCCCGGATGAGCGGGTCTATCGGTCTTAGAGCCAGTGAAGGTGCGGCGGTGAGACGGCACCAGCCCGGCACCAGCGAGCTGACGGCGGTCATGAACCTCAGCGTTGCCGCCGATTCCCGGCAATAGAGGTCTTTTACCGGCGGTTGTAAATCACCGCCGCCGACCCGCCATAAGTCTCTTCCCTGCTTGATGCGGACGCCGAGCTCGTTTAGCACGTTATAGCAGGCTTCGGTATCGTCCGAGCCGAGGGGATTGATAATCTCGCTCTCTCCCCGTGCCAGGGCGGCGCAGACCAGCCCCCGGATGGTGTAACTTTTCGAGGGAGGTGCTGTTACTTGCCCCTTTGTTTCACTTTTTGAAATCGAGGCCTTCATTTTCTTTCAGTTTACCTACAATTTTCTCCGCTACGGCTTCAACGCTGAGTCTGGAGGTATTCACCGTCAAATCGGCGGCGCGTTCGTAAAACGGTCCTCTGAACCTGAGCATGTCGATTATCGTTTTAAGCTGGTTCTCCACCTCCAGCAGGGGTCTCTGTCCCGCCTGACCGGACACACGTTTCAGGATAGTCTTCGGCGAGGCGGTGAGATAGACTATCATGGCTCCTTCCTTCAGCCGGTCGATGTTTATCCTGTTCAGGACTATACCTCCGCCGCAGGCGATAACACAGGACTTCTCGCCGGCAATCTTCCTGGCGGCGGCAATCTCACGCTCCCTGAAGCCTGGTTCGCCTTCTTCTTTGAATATATCTGGTATCGTCATCCCGGCTTCCTGCTCGATGAACCAGTCCATCTCGATGAATCTCATCCCCAGCTGTTCTGCCAGGAGCTGGCCGACCGCGGTCTTTCCGGTTCCCATATATCCTATCAGGGCAATACTGGTCTTCATAACGCCTCGCAGTCTACAGGTATTTCAGCACTTCTGCTTTCATCAGTTCAGCCGGCGGCTTCTGTCCTGTCCACTTCTCAAAAGCCTGGACTCCCTGCCAGACCAGCATATCGACCCCGCTTATTATCGAAGCGCCGGCGGCTTCGGCATCCTGCAGCAGTTTTGTCTTTACCGGATTGTAGATAATATCGTAAACCGTCAGGTCCGCCCTGAGAAGGTCGGCGGGAACGGGCGTGTTATCTACGTTGGGGCTCATGCCCACACTGGTAGCGTTGACCAGGATTTCCGTATTCTCCAGCGCTCTTGCCAGGTTGTCTCTGTTCAGCTCAAGAGCCTCGACGTTTTTACCGAATGTCTCTGAAATTCTTCCCGCCAGGTTGATTGCCCAGTCGATTTCCTCGATACGGTTGAGGATTACCGGGTTGGCGCCCCTGTCGGCCAGAATGAATGAGACCGCTCTCGAGGCACCGCCGGCTCCGACGATGGTCACGTTCTTTCCCGCCGGCTCGACTCCCTTTTCCAGCATTGCCTGAAGGAAGCCGGTGGCGTCGGTGTTGTAGCCGGTTAATACGCCGTTATCGTTCACAACGGTATTGACCGCACCGATTTTCTCTGCCAGCGGGTCGAGTTTGTCCATCATCGGCAGGGCAGCGACCTTGTGGGGGATGGTGACGCTCATCCCCCTCATGCCGAGCGCCCTCATCCCTTCGATGGCCTGCTTGAGACCTTCGCCCTTCACGCCGAAAGATACATAAACGTAGTCGAGTCCCATCGCCTGAAAAGCGGCGTTGTGTATTGCCGGCGACATCGTGTGCTCTATGGGGTCGCCGATTATCCCGCAGACTACTGTATGACCGGATATGTTTAGTGTCATTTACTCACCCCGCTCTTTCTTTTTTTCGATTATAGCAACGTAGTGGGAACCTTCGGAATCTATATACCTGGCTACTTTCCATCCGGCCCCCTCCAGGATATCTTCCATTTCCACTTTAGATACCATCAGGTAATCGAACCAGGGAGTGGCGTATTTCCTGTACCTGACCTTCAGTTTTACCTGACCGCCCATCCTGCCGTGGTTCCTGTTGTACTCCTGATAACTCAGGTGCTCCGGTAAATCCGTCTGGTATACATCATTGGTGGTGGCGATTATCCTGCCTTTTTCTGACGTAATTCCATGTAGTTTAGCAAGCAACCTCCTGGCGCCTTTCAGACTGCCGAACAGGCCGAAGTTATTACCCATCATTATCACGGTATCGAAAGTACCCAGAGTGGAGTTAATCTGAGTAAACGGCATTAACACGGCATTTTTCAGTCCCCTCAGCTTGCATACTTCTACTGCCAGGGGAGAATTGTCTATACCCACTACATCGTGTCCCTTTTCCTGCAAGTAAATCGCGTGTCTGCCGGCACCGCAGCCGATGTCCAGAATCCTGCCTCTGGCGTATCTAATCGTCTTTTTCTCAAGGGGCACCCAGTCTTTATGTTCGCTGAAGTAGACTGCCGAGGAACCGGAGTCGTTTACATAGCCGTCACACCTCTCGACTATGCCGATTATACGCGGTATGTCGTCTTGTAACCTGTAATAATCATATAGCTGGTGTCCGAAGGCGTCCTGGTGGTCTTTCAACACGTTCCTGTCTCCACGGGTTTTTATAAGAAAGCCTGCTTAATTATACCTGGTTGTGTCATTGCGAGTTCCGATGTAATCGGAACGAAGCAATCTTTATAGTTTGTATAGATTGCTTCGTCGTCCGCCCAAGGCGTTCGCCCAAGGCGAACTCGCAATGACATCAGAAATATCCGGATATAAACAGGATCTTTATTAACCTTACATTACCCCTATCATTTCATAGATTTTTATCATCTCTTTAACCGATATCTGCCCCGGCGCCGACTCTCTCCCTTCCTCTATTGACCCGTAGGTGAAATCACCGCCGACCAGCGGACAGAAAATCCGGCTGAGCTGTCCCGCCTGCCCCATGGCGAATGATACTATTTTAATATCGCGGTACTCCGAGATAAGCTGGAGCACGGTCATGTTGTCTTTGAACTCGTTTGCCGTGGTTACTATCTTGCATACGTCAGCTCCGGCCTTTAACTGCCTTTCGACTATCTCTTTCATCTCCTCCAAGGGAGGAGTTTTCTCCGTGTCATGGAATGAGAGAATGCATTTCACCCTCCTCTTGACAAGGGGCACGATGTTCTTCAGGTTCTTCGTCCTGAATTCGACGTCGACCATTTCCGCTCCGAGCTCAATCGCCTGGAGCAGTCTCTCTATACGCCTAGCTTCGTTTCCGTCCCAGGCACCTCCCTCGTCGACCGTCCTGTTGGTGGCAATCCAGGGTATCTCTATTTGCCGTACCAGTTCCTCCCAGCTGTCGCCGATGAGGTCTATCCGCACCTCGAAGAGGTTGACCAGCGGCTCGATTCTCTTTACTGCTTCTATGTCGTCATTTGCTATGGCGGCGCATAATTTTAGTCTGCTCATTTCATTTCACCAGTGACTCTCTTATTATGGAAGTAGGTACTTCCTCGGTTATAAACGCTTCTCCTATTTTTCTTGGCAGGGCAAACTTTATTTTACCCTGCGTTATCTTCTTATCGTGCATCATTGCCTTGATTACCTCATCCGGGTCCAGAGACGGCGGTTCCGTCGGTAGCCCGGCTCCGGTGATAACTTCATTCAAGCTGCTGAGTTCGCCTTTATCCAGTATGCCCAGCCCGTTCGATATTCTTGCCTCGATAAGCATACCGATTGCCACTGCCTCGCCGTGCCAGATTTTGAGTCCCGACACCGACTCTATAGCGTGTCCTACCGTATGGCCGTAGTTCAGTATGTTTCTAAGTCCCGTGTCCAGCTCGTCTTTCTCCACCACGCCGGCTTTTATTTCCGCCGAACGCGAGGCCACTTCCTCAAGGACCTGCTCGTCGAACGATTTAATCTTTTCCATGTTTTCCCCCAGGTATTCGAAGAACTCTTTGTCCAGTATCACCCCGTGCTTTATTATCTCGGACATCCCGTTGCTCAGTTCTCTGGCGGAAAGAGTTTTCAGGGTAGATATATCGGAGACGGTCAGTCTGGGATGATAGAAGGCTCCGATTTTATTTTTTAGCTGGCCGTGGTTTACCGCCGTTTTACCGCCGATACTGCTATCGCCCTGTGACAGCAGGGTAGTGGGTATCTGTACCAGCGGGACCCCCCGCATATAGGTGGCGGCAACGAATCCCGCCAGGTCACCGATAACACCGCCGCCAAGCGCCAGGATAGGGGTCGTTCTTTCGGCATAGAAGTCAGTCAGCTCCTGATACAGTCTGCCGGCGGTTTCAAGTGATTTCTGTTCTTCTCCCGGGGGGAGTTCTATAACCAGCGCCTCGAATCCATCATCCGTCAGGCCGTTTTTCAGGGTATCTCCGTGCAGTTCGTTCACTTTGGTGTCGGTAATTATAACT
This sequence comes from uncultured Dehalococcoidales bacterium, assembly GCA_964499775.1. Lineage (GTDB taxonomy): Bacteria > Chloroflexota > Dehalococcoidia > Dehalococcoidales > UBA2162 > MGML01. The sequence goes on from CAZCMK010000003.1 coordinate 28,574, forward strand.
GCCTTACCGCTGAGTCCTCTCTCTTTAAGGAGAGTACCTGTCCGGGCAAGCAGTCCCGAGCCGATGATGATATCATAGCTGCTGTTACTTGTTTTTAAAGTTACTTTCTTCATCTGATACTCTACCGTTTCAGGATAATTATATACTATTACGGGGCATAAACACTCCCTTAAAAATGACGGAACCCTCCGACTGGGAGGGTTTTTAGAATTTTTATTATGGGTTTATTACCTTATTATATCTATTTTTATACCAAAACCCCCCGTACGTTTCCGGTATATGCCTTAAACGCAAAGTAAAAATTATAACAATGAGGGGTAATTTTAGCTGACATAATATCTTTCCCAACCTTTATGCGTCAGTTTAACATAAGGAATTTACTTTGTCAACACGAGTACCACCCAACGATGGTGCGGCCAAGCAGTATAAATGACTTTTCTAAAATTGGTATCGTTCTAGATTGGTAGGTACTTTGTTACCTAACCCCCGCCTGCCAAAGTCTTGTACGGCGGGCAGGCCTTACTCTTCAGGGTGAACCCTCAGGATGAACCCCTCTCCAACCAGAACCATTGAGACGGAGTGAGAAGCTATCCTGGTTTAAGAGGGGAGTAAAAAAAGAGAGGGGGCGGAGCCCCCTCTCTAAAATAATCTCCCCCTTTCACGCATGCGAATATTTGCATAGCAAGATAAGGTGCTGCGTGAGAGGGGGATAAAGGGGGTGAGTATAAATATTAACTGCAACATAAAGGATAGCCTTAACATAAACTTATTGCACTCTCAGCCTGCGGCTGGTATAATTAAACAAGTTCGGGGATTTGACAATAAGTGCTCAGAATACGTTTAGCGGATATAGATTCTCACAGTACGGAGAAATAGTAAAGGTTGCAGCCTCTCGTCCCTGAAGCGGGTGAGAGGTTTTTGTTTGGTAGAGTTAAAGGATTTATGCGATGGATGCCAGTGAAGAAGATAAGGTGAATAACGAAGAAAAACTGGGGACAATGAGGCACTCGGCAGCCCATATTATGGCCGAGGCGGTGCAGTCTATCTTCCCGGATGCGAAGTTCGGTATCGGGCCGGCTATAGAGAACGGCTTTTATTATGATTTCGAATTACCCCGCTCGCTGACTCCCGATGATTTGCCGGTTATCGAAGCTAAAATGAGGGAGATTGTCTCCTCCGATGCTCCCTTTGTCAGAGAAGAGGTAACCAGGGAGGAAGCCAGAAAGATATTCGCCGACCAGCCCTATAAGCTGGAGCTAATAAATGAGCTTGAGGATGAAAAGGTAAGTCTATACCGGCAGGGCTCTTTTACCGACCTGTGCCGGGGACCGCATGTAAACTCGACCGGCGAGATAAAGGCTTTCAGACTGACCAGTATCGCCGGGGCGTACTGGAGAGGTTCGGAAAAGAACCCTATGCTCCAGAGGATATACGGTCTGCTGTTTGAGTCGGAGAAAGACCTTGAAGAATATCTGGAATTTCAGGAAGAAATAAAAAAGAGAGACCATAGGAGAATAGGTAAGGACCTCGACCTTTTTGTGTTCTCGGACCTGGTAGGGAAGGGGCTTCCCCTTTTCACCGAAAAAGGCTCGATAATCAGGAGAGAACTGGAGCGTTTCGTGGTAGACGAGGAAATAAAGAGAGGCTATAAGCACGTATACACTCCGGACCTGGCGAGCATAGAGCTCTATAAGACATCGGGGCATTACCCGTATTATAAGGACACGATGTACCCGGTAATGAAGGTGGAAGATAATGAGTTGATGCTGAGGCCTATGACCTGCCCGCACCATTACGAGCTTTACGCAAGCAAGCCCAGGTCTTACAAAGAGCTTCCCTTCAGAATAGCTGAATTAGCCAAGCAGTTCCGCTATGAGAAATCCGGAGAGCTGACCGGACTGATAAGGGTCAGGAGTTTTTGCCTTGCCGATTCTCATATAATCTGCCAGCCTGACCAGGCGATGGATGAAATACATGAAGTCCTGGACTTAACAGAATATGTATCCGGCGTGCTGGGGCTTGATATGGGTGATAACTATAGTTACAGGTTATCCCTGGGAGACCGGAATGACGATACCAAGTATTTTAAGGACGACGAAGCCTGGGACTTTGCCGAAGATGTTTTACGCCAGGTACTGGTGCAAAGAAAAACCAATTTTGTTGAAGCTGAAAATGAAGCGGCTTTTTACGGTCCCAAGATTGATACTCAGATGAAGAATTTCGCCGGTAAAGAAGATACGGTGTTTACCGTCCAGTATGATTTTGTCGGGCCGAGGCGTTTTAACCTTACCTATATAGACAAAGACCAGAAAGAAAAGGAAACGATTGTCATTCATCGTTCTTCTATCGGTGCTATAGAACGGACGATGGCTTTCCTTATCGAGCATTATGCAGGAGCTTTCCCGGTATGGTTATCCCCGGTTCAGGTAATGATAATCCCGATTGCCGACCGGCATCTGGACTATGCACACCGGATAGAGACTATATTAAAGAATGAAAATGTTCGGGTAAAGGTTGATGACAGGTCGGACAGGATAAACCTGAAGATACGGCAGGCGCAGCTCGATAAAGTGCCTTACATGCTGGTGGTAGGCGATAAAGAGGTGGAGGCGTCTACCGTTTCAATACGGCTCCGTACCGGCGAACAAATGCCTTCTCAATCCATTGATAGCTTCGTTGGGTTTATCAAAGAAGCTATTACCACCAGGAAGCTGGACTTGAAGTAAGGTAAAAAAGCAATAAATCAAAGCCAGAATTTGATTAGTATCGAATAATATGCTATAGTTTCATTCCGAATAGTGTTTGTACGTAGAGGAGGTAAAACAGAACATAGCTAAGAAGCTGCGCGTTAATAGAGAGATACGGGCTTCCGAAGTTCGCCTTGTCGGAGAAAAAGGTGAACAACTAGGCATCATGACACTTGACCAGGCAAGAGAGATGGCCAGAAGCCGGGGCCTTGACTTGGTTGAGGTAGCGCCCACTGCGGCACCGCCGGTCTGTAGGCTGCTCGATTACGGTAAGTATAAGTACGAGCAGGCAAAGAAGGAGCGCGAAGCCAAAAAAGGTCAGAAGGCTGTCCTCCTGAGAGAGGTAAGGTTGCGTCCGAAAATCGGCGACCATGATTTCGAAGCTAAAGCAAGACTTGCGAAAAAACTGCTCGACGGCGGTGATAAGGTCAAGGTAACGATATTGTTCAGGGGGCGTGAAGTCACGCATCCTGAGATTGCCTGGAGATTACTGCAGAGAATGGCGGAATCTCTTAAAGATACGGCTACCGTCGAGGGACAGCCCCTTATGGAAGGTAGAAGGATGCATGTGATAATGTCGCCGGTAGCAAGTCAAAAGGCCAAGAGTGAAAAAGTAAAGGAAGAGGTAAAGTAGTTATAAATGCCGAAAATGAAAACCCATAAAGGGGCAAAGAGCCGCTTCCATATAACCGGTAGCGGTAAAATTATGCGGGCTAAGGGTGGCAAGAGCCACCTGCGCATGAAAAAAACCAAGCGGGTAAAACGACTTTTCGACGAGAAAGTACCGGTTCACCCCACTGACAGAGCGCGAATTAAAAAGCTATTACCCTACGGGGTTAAATAAGAGGAGAAGAACCTTGCCGCGAGTTAAAAAGGGCGTTACTGCCCATCGCAGACATAAGAAGATACTGGCCCTGACCAAAGGCCAGAGGGCTACCAGGCATAGTCTTTATCGCCGGGCAAATGAGGCTATGCTGAAATCGCTGAGCTATGCCTATGCTCATCGCCGCGATAAAAAGGGTGATATGAGGCGTTTGTGGATTTCACGGATTAATGCAGCCAGCCGGGCAAACGGAATTACCTATGGCCGGCTGATGGAAGGTTTGAAAAAATCGGGCGTTGAAATCAACCGAAAAATGCTGGCCGATATGGCTGTTAGAGAGCCGGAGTCGTTCGCTCAACTGGCATCCACGGCTAAGAGCCAGGTCCAGAGCTGAGGCTCTATACCCGGCC
>CAZCMK010000003.1:32653-74280 GCA_964499775.1 uncultured Dehalococcoidales bacterium
CAACTGGCATCCACGGCTAAGAGCCAGGTCCAGAGCTGAGGCTCTATACCCGGCCTCATGTTCGGTATCTCCCCATCCATCTGGGGAGATTATTTTATGTACTATAACTTTGCCAGACCCCATAAGAACCTTGCTAACCCCTATCCTAGAACTCCAGCTATAGCGGCGGATGTGGATACTAGAATTTGGTCTTATGAGGATATTGTGCATTTGGCATATTTGTAATATACTTACATTAAAATAATTGCTCTACAACCCGCATGGGTATAAACATTCTTGGCCGGTTTGCTTTGTATTCCAGTATTTCAAATCCATACTTCGAATAAAACTTCTCAACGCCTTCATTTAAACAATCAACAATTATTGCGTAAGCACTCATATGTTTGTTTATATTCAATAAGTATTCAAGAGCCTTCACTAACGTGATTTTTCCTAAACTAAGCCCTTGGCAATCAGAATGGACAGCCATTTGCGCTATTAGAAATACTGGTACAGGATAATATGGTAACTCTTTCCGAAGAGAATCGGGGAGTGATTCTCTTTCAATTGAACTTGGGGCTATAGTATAGAATGCACAAATCGGATATTTGCCATTGGGGGATGGATCAATAGCAGGCATTACCATCGTTGTGCTAACACCTGCGTCCATGTGCCTAGCTGCGTGCCTTTGGATGAATTCGTTTAATTCAGCTTCACCACAATCAAATGTTACGCGGTCATGAATTGATTTATCAAGCCTTACAAATTCTTTTGAATAATTCACTTAATATCTTGATTTTTGGTAAAAGCTACTGCATCCAGCAGTGCTTTGTTGGGCTTATCAACTTTTTCGCAAGCATTTATAAAACGGTCGAAAATATCGTCTTTAATAGTCATATTTTCATGTTGAGCAATAACCTTAGTTGCATTCTCATTCATAAGGTTTACAACATATTCAGTGGTGCTTTTAGCACCTAATAAAGCCGATGCCTTCTCTACTTTTGCTTTTAGTTTTTCATCTAGTCTGAATTCTATACGAGTAGTAGCCATTTTAACCCCCTTTTATTGTACGGCTTTCTCCCGTACATACTATAACATGTAGATATATAGATGTCAAGTGTCCCGAAAATTCTCCGAAAATGTGGCTTAACTTCGTTTTCAAAATGATACACTACCCAACTTCCGGATTTATTGACAATAACTTTCCCGTATGTTAGACTGCCATCAAACAACCGGATATGGTAATAATGATATATAATACCTCCTGCAAATTTAACCTGAACTTCATATTTAACGGGCGCTAGGTGCGCTTGGGAGCAGGTCGTATTGTAAAAAACATATTAAGTGTGAATGTATAATTAATAAGCAGACCCTCCTAGGCGGAGGGTTTTTTAGTAGTAATGTAAGGTAACTAAAGATGTCACAACAGCCGGAACAACTGAAAGAAAAGGCGCTGAAGGAGCTGGAGAGTATTACCGGCGTCGATGACCTTGAGTCTTGGAGAGTCCGCTATCTGGGGAGAAAGGGAGAACTGACCTTGATTCTACGCGGTCTGGCGGGACTGTCTCCTGATGAGAGAAAGACCGTCGGAGCCAGTGCCAACCGGGTAAAAGCCAGCCTGGAGAAGAGCCTCAAGGAAAAAGAACTGGCATTGCGTGAGACACGGGCGGCATCGGTTGATAAAGACGCTATCGACGTCACCCTCCCGGGACGCCCTTTCCCTATAGGTAAACTCCATCCGATTACTCAGACAGTCCATGAGGTATGCGATATCTTCTCCTCTATGGGCTTTCAGGTAGTAGAAGGTCCCGAGGTGGAGTGGGACTATTATAACTTCGAGGCTTTGAACATCCCCGAGGAGCACCCCTCCCGCGACAGCATGTCGACCTTCTGGATTGACTATGAGAACGAGAAAGGTGAGAGACCGATGTTGCTGCGGACTCACAACACGGCGGTCTCAGCCAGGACTATAGAGACTATGGAGCCTCCGATAAGAGTAGTTGAGCCGGGCAAGGTATACCGGTATGAAGCTACCGATGCCACTCACGGCTGGATGCTGTATCAGATGGATGGCCTGGCGGTTGATAAAGGCATTACCATGGCTGACCTCAAGGGGACGCTTTATGAAGTTATCCGTCGGTTCCTGGGTGAAGATAGAAAAGTGCGGTTCCGGGTCGATTATTTCCCCTTCGTCGAGCCTGGTGTTGAAATGGCTGTGGATTGTGTATTCTGCAACGGTAAAGGCTGCCGTATCTGTGGTAACAGCGGCTGGATTGAGCTGCTTGGAGCGGGTATGACTCACCCGGATGTCCTGCGGCGCGGCGGTATCGACCCCGATGTCTACACGAGTTTCGCCTTCGGGATGGGTATCGACCGCCTGACAATGCTTCGCTATAAAATTAATGATACCAGACTTTTTTATAACAACGACCTTAGATTTTTAAGGCAGTTTTAGTATGAGAGTGTCACTTAACTGGTTAAAAGAATATGTCGAAATTACCGTTCCGGTAGAGGAGCTTGCCGATAAGCTGACCATGGCGGGGTTCGAGGTCGAGTCTATAGAGAATACAGGCAGCGGATGGGAGAATGTTTTCGTCGGTCAGATAATAGCGGTCAATCCTCACCCCAATGCCGACCGCCTTACTCTGCCCACCATCGACCTGGGTGATGAGCAGGCAACGGTGGTCTGCGGTGCGCCCAACCTTAAAGTGGGAGATAAGATTGCCTTCGCCCGGGTCGGCGCCCGGCTTATAGACCCCGATACCAGAGAACCCGCCGTTCTAAAGACTGCCAGGATTCGAGGCGTTGCCTCCAGCGGTATGGTCTGCTCGGAAAGAGAGCTGGGTATATCTGATAGTCATGAAGGGATTATGGTTTTACCCGATGACGCGCTGGTCGGGACGCCACTGGCTGACTACATAGGTGATATTGTCCTAGATATAGACGTAACTCCCAACCGTGCCGACTGCCTTTCCGTAATCGGTGTAGCCAGAGAGGTAGCCGCTTTGACCGGACAGACGGTGCAAATCCCGGAGGTCAACTACCGGGAAACGGAGCCACCCATAGATGACCAGATAACCATTGAGATATCCGCGCCCGACCTTTGCCCCAGGTACTGCGCCAGCCTGATAACCGGAGTCAGGATAGCCGAATCTCCGGCATGGATGCAGCAGAGGTTGATTGCCAGCGGGATGAGGCCTATTAACAATCTGGTGGATGTCACTAACTACGTCATGCTTGAGTATGGACAGCCCCTGCATTCTTTCGATTACGAGAAAATAAGAGGTAAAAAGATAATCGCCCGTCGCGCCAGCGACTACGAACCGATGACTACCCTCGATGACAACGAGCGTGAACTTAATTCCGGGATGCTGGTTATTGCCGATGTAATGGGGGCGGTAGCGGTTGCCGGTGTCATGGGCGGCGTCAACAGCGAAGTAACCGAAGAGACCACCTCGATACTGCTGGAAGCTGCCAGCTTCAACCCCAAGAGTATTCACTATACGGGGAGAACGCTCGGTATCCCGAGCGAAGCCTGCATGCGGTTCGAGCGGAACATCAGCCGCGAGCTGACCCTTCCTGCTCTCAGGCGGGCGACACAGCTCCTCGCCGGGCTCGGCGGCGGTGAAGTCGCCAGGAGCATAGTCGACGTTTATCCAGAAAAACTGGTGCAGGAGTCTATTACTCTTTCAACCGGCGATATGAAGCGGTGTATCGGGATTGAATACAGCCTTGAACAGATTATTAGTGCACTGACCTCCCTGGGTTTTGAATGTAAACAGCAGGGTTCGGCGGAAGAGGCGCAGGTAACCGCTCCTTACTGGCGGACTGACATACGCCTGAAGGAAGACCTTATCGAGGAAGTAGCCCGCGTAATAGGCTATGATGAGATTCCGATAACCATGTTGAGCGACTCGATACCCAGGCACGATACCGACCCAATCATCGGTCTGAAGCGTGAGGTAAGGAATATACTCGCCGGTCTTGGCTTCCAGGAGTTAATGACCTTCTCGCTGGCCGGTCTGGAAATGCTGAAGAGGTTGTTCCCTGAGTCGCATACCGTAGACCCTGAACCTATACGGGTGACCAATCCGATGACGACCGAGCAGGAGTACCTCCGCTCCAGCCTCCGGCCCAACATTCTGGTTGCTCTTTCGGAAAACAGAAAGCACGAAGACGGTGGTATCAGGATTTATGAGCTGGGTAAGGTATATCTGCCGGGGCCGCAGGACCTGCCTGACGAACATGAAATGCTATGCGGCTTGCTCTCCGGACCCGGAGTGAACAGGTCGTGGCAGGGTGAAGGTAACCCCCTCGATTTCTTTGAGGCTAAGGGCGTTGTCGAAAGCCTGATTACACGGCTTGGTGTGGAAGCCACCTTCGTTGAGTGCATGGATGAGAGCCTGCGACCGGGCAGGCGGGCGGCGATAACGGTGGATGACAATAAACTGGGAGTCGTCGGCGAGTTTCATCCGAGAGTCCTCGAAAGCTTTGATATTAACGAAGCTGTCTATATTTTCGAAATCGACCTGCCCGAGCTTCTACGGTTTGCCGCCGGTTATGAGATGTACCGGCCAATACCCCGGTTTCCTGCCGTGGTTAGAGACTTAGCCCTGGTAGTGGATGCCGGTACCGCTCATCAGAAGATAGTGGATATAATCAAAGGCTTCCCGCTGGTGAAACAGGTCGATATCTTCGATTTCTATTCCGGCGGACAGGTACCAGAGGGGAAGAAGTCGCTTGCCTACAGGATTACCTACCAGTCGATTGAACAAACCCTTACCGATAAAGAGGTCGGTAAAGTCCAGAAACAAATACTGGATAGACTGGCGAAAGACCTCGGCGCCACCCTGCGGGTGTGATAACGACAGTGTCCTATAATTAAGTGGCTGAAAAAAGGGAGTTAAAGAGGGGCGAAAGCCCCTCTTTTTGTATATTGAGGTTATCTGATAACTGACATTTAGTACTATTCTGTTCTGGTTGGTAGTGGTATTTCGGGTATCGATATAATACGGACGAACCAATATCTAAATATGTGAGATTTATTCATAGTCTGCCTCAGGTAGACCAGAAGTAAAAGTTGAATCATCCAAATGCATACAAAACTACGTCATTCCGTGCTTGACACGGAATGCAGTCCGCCTGAGGTGGATTAAAGGGTGATATTTACTGGATTACCGCTGGAGTTTACCCGCCACGGCGGGCCGGAATGACAGGAAAATTTAGATTCTGGGAATTTAAGACAACCTCATATATATGGTAAGGTAGAACACTTACTCCTCGATAAGCTCTTTAAGCTTACTGACCGCTTCTTCGAGCGGGATGAGCTGCGATTCTTTCTCGGTACGCCGCTTTATCTCCACGCTGTTCTTCTCCAGAGTACGCGGGCTTACCGTAACTCTGAAGGGTATTCCCAGCAGGTCGGCGTCGTTAAACTTCACCCCGGGCGACTCTTCGCGGTCATCGAAAATTACTTCCATTCCCTGTGCCGTAAGGTCTGCATACAGCTTTTCGACCGTATCCGATACTCCCGAGCCTTCCCGGTACAGGGGGCAGAGGTAAATGTGGTAGGGGGCGATAGCCAGCGGCCAGATTATCCCTTTATCATCGTGGTTTTGCTCTATGGCAGCCGCCATCAGCCTGCCCAGACCGATACCGTAACACCCCATAACTATAGGATGAGAATCCCCGTTCTGGTCGATAAACGTGGCTTCCTGCACGTCGCTGTAGAAAGTACCTACCTTGAAGGTGTGCCCCACCTCTATGCCGCGACTTGACAGCAGCTTCTTTCCGCACTTCGGGCACATATCTCCGGCGTGAGCCCTGGCGATATCGGTTATGATATCAGCGCTGAAATCACGGGGATAGTTCACGTTTTTCAGGTGCGTTTCCGGTTTGTTTGCCCCGGCGACGAAGTTACTGCCCGATGTAACCGAGTCATCCGCAATAACCTTGATTCCTTTAATGCCTACCGGCGAGGCGGCGCCGGGTACTATTCCGGCTTCTATGACCTCGTCTTCGGTAGCCATTCTGAGCTCGGAGCACTTCAGGGCACGCTGTAGTTTTATCTCATTAACGTCGAGGTCGCCCCTTATGACGCCGAATATCATCTGCCTGTCGGCTATGTAAAACACTGCCTTGAGTGTGCCGCTGGCGGGAATATTAAAGAAGCCGGCGACCTCTTCGATGGAGAACTTGCCCGGCGTGGCAACCTCCTCCACGGGCAGCGGCTCGCCTCCGCCGACGTTGCCCTTGTCCAGTGCCGCCTTTTCCGCGTTGGCGGCGTACCCGCAGGAGCAGTGTATAATCTCGTCTTCACCGCTTTCCGTAACGAGTATGAACTCATGTGACTCTTTACCGCCGATAGCGCCGCTGTCTGCCTCGACCATCAATGTGGGGAGACCGCAGCGCTCGCAGATGTTCCGGTATGCCTGGAGCATTATCTCGTAGCTCTCGTCCAGGCCCCTTTCATCGACATCGAAGCTGTAAAGGTCCATCATATCGAATTCGCGGACTCTTATCAGTCCGGCTCTGGGGCGCGGCTCGTCGCGGAACTTGGTCTGTATCTGGTAGAGCATCAGCGGCAGGTCGCGGTAGCTCTGAACGTTGTATTTCAGGTGTTCGGTAAGGACCTCTTCATGGGTGGGCCCCAGTGCGAGCCGGCGTTCACGCCGGTCATACAGAGTGAAAAGGCTCTTGCCGAAGACGACGTCCCGTTTTGATTCCTCGAACAGCTCAAAGGGCGCCAGAGCCGGGAGCATCAGTTCCTGTCCGCCGGCTTTATTCATCTCGTCGCGGATTATATTCTCTATCTTCTTATGCGTCCTCCAGCCCGAGGGCAGGTAGGAATAAACACCGGCGGCTACCTGGCGTACCATTCCCGCCCTCAGCAATAGCCGGTGACTGGCGGTGTCTGCCTCGGCGGGAATCTCTCTCTGGGTCTTACCGAACAGCTTTGATATGCGCAATTCTCACTCCGTTATGATTTCCTTGGTTGGTGTTGTCATTGCGAGTTCGCCTTGGGCGAACGCCTGAGGAGAACGACGCGGCAATCTCGAAGATTTATAGAGATTGCTTCGTCCGCCCCGGACGGACTCGCAATGACATTTTAGTTTTTAAAAGAACCTTAATTTCTTATCTATCTTACACTTTTATGCCTGAATATAAAACCCCACTCGTTCAGATAATACGTCATTCCGGCGCAGGCCGGAATCCAGTAATTATTGCCCTTTAATCCGCCTCAGGCGGACTGGATTCCAGACCAAGTCTGGAATGACGGGGAGTATTTTAAAGAGGGGCGGAGCCCCTCTTTATTAAAATCCCTCTTAACCCATAGTTATAGCTTCTCCACTTCCTCCATGAGTGCCCGGACAAAATCTTTTTCTTCGATTGTCCTTATCTGTTCGCCTTTTTTGAAGAGGACGGCTCTGCCCTTGCCGCAGGCGATGCCCACGTCGGCGTCCTTGGCCTCGCCGGGCCCGTTTACAATGCAGCCCATCACCGCCACCTTTACCGGTTTCTTTACCTTTAGAAGCTCCTTTTCAACTTCGGTGGCTATGCTGACCAGGTCTACCTCGGTGCGGCCGCAGGTTGGGCAGCTTACCAGCACCGGCCCGTGCTGGCGCAGGTTCAGGCTTTTCAGGATTTCGTACCCGGCGATTACCTCTTCCCTGGGATGGGCGGTCAAAGATACGCGGATGGTATCGCCTATCCCCAGGTAGAGCAGGGTGCTGATTCCCACCGTACTGCGTATAATACCCGTTCTTGGAGGTCCGGCTTCGGTAATGCCGATGTGAAGCGGGTAGGGTATTTTATCGGCTATTTCTTTATAGGCTTCGATAGTTGTCGGCACGTCGAAGGCTTTAAGCGATACTTTTATCAGGTAAAAGTCGAGGCTCTCCAGCAGCTTTATCTGCTCCATGGCTGCTTTTATCATACGCCGGGCGGTGGTGAGTCCGAGATCTTCCTTTTTTGGTAAACTTCCGGCGTTCACACCGACGCGGATGGGGACGTTTCTCTCTTTGGCAGCTTCGACCACCGCCTTTACCCTATCCGGTTCGCTGATATTGCCCGGGTTCAGACGTAGACCGTCCACGCCCGCCTCAAGCGCGGCGAGCGCCAGACGGTAATCGAAGTGGATATCGGCAATCAGTGGTATCGAGATGCCTTTCTTTATCGCCTCCAGGGCCTGCGCCGCCTGCATGTCAGGCGCGGCTACCCGCACTATTTCGCAGTCGCAGTCCTCCAGTTCCTTAATCTGGTTTATGGTTGACATAACGTCTCGGGTATCCGTGTTGGTCATCGACTGCACCACGACAGATGCGTCGCCGCCGACGGTTACGTTGCCGATATTAATGGGTGTGGATTTTCGTCTATGAATCATGGTATCGGGCTTTCTCCTCTTATGATACGTAGAATGTCCTGGTAGGTAACGGCCAGCATAAACACTATCAGCATGGCAAAGCCAATAAGGTGCACCATCCCTTCGGTTTTGGCGGCGATGCGTTTGCCCCGGCGAACCCATTCCAGCAGGACAAAGGCGATACGCCCGCCGTCAAGAGCAGGGAGCGGGAACAGATTGAGTATACCCACTATCAGGCAGATGAAAGCAGCGAATTCCAGCAGCGGGCTTACCCCGGCACTGGCTACCTCACCCGTAGCCTGGACAAGCCCCACCGGGCCGATGAAGTCCGGCTTGGCGGCGCCGATGATTATGCTGATTATTCCGTTCTTGTATAAAACGAATATTTCCGCGAAAGTGCCTATTCCCCGGGGTATTGCCTTCCAGAACGGATAACTCCGGCTCTCAACGGTCCTGTCATTCAGGGCAGCCTGAACGTCGAGCCCGATTCCGATTGCCCCCTCGCCTTCCGGCGGCTCCCAGCGGGGTATAACCTGCACGCTTTCTTCGGTTGTGTCGGGATGCCGGATAAGCAGGGTAACCTCGTTACCAAGGTTCAGCTGGAGCTGGCGGTGCAGGTCGTTGATGCTGTGTACCGTCTGCCCGTTAATGCCGGTAACCGTATCTCCGGGCACGAAGCCGGCCCTGGCAGCCGGTGAGTCCAGGGCTACCTCCTTTACTATTACCGGCTCGGTAACAAAAGGATGGGGGACCATGAAGGCAATCGAGAGTAAAAGGAAGGCGAGCAGAATATTCATCAGCGAACCGGCGCCGAGTACCAGGAGTCTGGTAGGGGTGTTTTTACCGGCAAGACTTCCTTCAACGTCGGGGTCTTCTTCACCCGCCATTTTAACGAACCCGCCGAAGGGTATGGCATTCAGCGAGTAGCGGGTCTCTCTCCACATGGTCGATACCAGTCGCGGGGGATAACCCAGGCCGAACTCTTCTACCTTTACTCCCGTTGCCTTTGCCGAAACAAAATGCCCCAGTTCATGGACGATTATAATTACCGAAAGGACAACAAGACCTATAACTATATTGACTACCATTATGTATGACTCTCGATGATATTTGATACCTTTTCCCTTGCCCAGCTATCAGACGCCATGATTTCTTCAAGCGAAGGGTTATGTGCTGTCTCATGCTCGGAAAGGACCTGCTCGACCAGCCCGGCTATGTCCGTAAACCCGATTCTACGTGAAAGGAATAACTCAACCGCCGCTTCATCGGCACCGCATAGTACCGCGGGGCATGTCCCTCCTGCTTTTCCGGCTTCTATGGCCAATCTCAGGCAGGGGAAGGTGTCGAAGTCGGGCTGCTTAAAGGTCAGGTCTTTGAAGTTGTTCCAGTCAAGCTTAGGCAATTGCGGGTTGGAAAGGCGTTCTGGATAGGACAGGGCATATTGAATCGGCAGACGCATATCGGGGTAGCTTAGCTGGGCTTTAACCGAGCCGTCCGCAAACTCCACCATCGAGTGTATTATACTCTGGGGGTGGATGATGACGCTAATATTTTCGACAGGTATATCGAACAGCCACCGGGCTTCCATTATCTCGAGTCCCTTGTTCATCAGGGTGGCGGAGTCTATGGTTACCTTTTTCCCCATTTGCCAGGAAGGGTGTTCGAGCGCCTGCTCGACGGTGACTTTTTCCAGCTCTTTTAATGAATAGCCGTTGAATGGACCGCCTGACGCCGTCAGTATTATCCGCGAAGGCTTGCCCTCGCCTCTCAGGCACTGCCATATAGCGCTGTGCTCGCTATCGATGGGCAGAATATTCGCCTTGTTCAGTCTGGCTTCGGCGGTGATAATATCGCCTCCCATGACCAGTGATTCCTTGTTAGCCAGGGCTACGGTTTTACCTGCTTTTACGGCGGTGAGTGTCGCTTTCAACCCGGCTTTCCCGGAAGTGGCGATGACGATAGTATCGATATCAGGATGGCGGGCAATATCTTCCAGCGAAAGCAGTTCGTATTCGGTGCCGGTCTGAGCTAGATGACTGCCTGTGTCCTGATGATAGACAAAACGCGGTCTGAATTCCTTAATCTGTTCTGCCAGCAGGTCCGTGTTTTTACCGGCGGCGAGTCCGGCTATCCTGAACCGGTCGGGCAGGGCGCGGACCACCTCCAGTGTCTGCCGTCCTATGGAGCCGGTCGAGCCGAGGACGGCTAACTTCTTTACTGTATCACCCATATAACATAATAGTATACCACCGCGCCGGCAAAGACAATGCTGTCCATGCGGTCGAGGAGACCGCCATGACCCGGGATGAGCTTGCCTGAGTCTTTAACTCTGACACAGCGTTTGAATAAAGACTCCAGGAGGTCGCCCATCTGGCCGAAGACACTGACCAGTAAACCCAGCAGCACAGCCTCTCCCCAATTAATGGGCAGGGCGAAAGGTGTGGACAGGGTAAAGAGCAGACTGAAAAGGACGGCGCCGATAAGGCCGCCTATAGTCCCTTCCCAGGTCTTGCCCGGGCTGATGCGGGGAGCGAGCTTGTGCCTGCCGAGACTCCTGCCGGTAAAGTAGGCGACGGTATCGTAAGCGAAGGTGACAAACATGGCGAAGAATACCCAGTTCCTGCCCTCATCGAGACCTCTCAATGCTACCAGGTGGCTCAGCAGCCATCCTGCGTAGAGGACGCCGAGCACCGTCCAGACTCCGCTTCGAAACGATATTCTCTTTTCACGGTTCGGCACCAGCCAGAACCAGAGCAGAGGCTGAACCAGCACGGCAAGAAGAATCGGAACGATTAAGCCGGTATTAAAACCGGGCTCGATAGCCGCCAGCAGGTCGGCATCACGGAACAGGATGAAAAGCAGCGTAAGGATAAGTCCGAAATATGTGAGGGTCGGTACCTTTGAGGCAGCCACCAGCCGGTAGAACTCCAGAGCTGCCATCACTCCCCATATAACGATTAATACCGTGAACCAGGGCAAAGGACTCTCGAACCAGATGGCGGCAATCAGGATAGGGATACCGCACAGGGAAGTTAAGACTCTTGTTCTAAACATAACTATATAATGTTATTACAATCCGCCGAACCGTCTTTGTCTCCGGCTGTAAAATGATAACGCTTTGTCTATATCCTTCTTGCCGAAGTCCGGCCAGAGCACCTTTGTAAAATGGTATTCACTGTAGGAAGTTTGCCATATCATGAAGTTGCTGAGCCGGAGCTCGTCACCGGTGCGAATTAGCAGGTCTACATTGGGCGAACCGGTGGTATAAAGGTAGCTTTCAAACATTTCTTCATCTATATTTTCAGGCGGGATATCTTCGGCTACGATACGGCGTACCGCATCCACTATCTCGGCGCGCCCGCCGTAGTTGAAAGCGACGTTAAGAGTCATCCTGGTGTTGTTTTTAGTCAGCTCCACCGCTCCTGTAATCGATTCCTGCAGTTCTTCAGGCAGGAGTGCGAGTCGTCCGATATGGAGCAGCTTGATACCTTTCTGGTGGATTTCCGGCGTCGTTCTCTCGATAAATTCGGCAAGTAAACGGAACAGGCCGTCCACTTCTTCTTTCGGGCGGCTCCAGTTTTCTGTGGAAAAACCGTAAAGCGTTACATACGGTATGGGGTATTCGCTGAGGTATTCGACCATCCGGTGCATATTCTCCGCACCTACGTGGTGGCCCTGAAGTCTTGGCAGTCCGCGTTTTTCCGCCCACCTGCCGTTTCCATCCGGCACGATGGCTATATGGGTCGGGAGGATGGGAAATTTCTTTGTGGTGGATGCAGCAGCCGTCATTTTTCTACCCCGTTTCGGACTAGACCTGAATGAGCTCTGCCTCTTTGTCCTGTCCTGTCTGTTCGATACTGGCTATGAAGCTATCGGTTAGTTTCTGTAGCTGTTCCAGAGCGCGTTTGTTATCGTCCTGTGAGATTTCCTTGCTTTTCTCCAGCTCCTTTAGCTCGTTCATGGCATCACGTCTGAGATTGCGGATGGTTACCTTTCTTTCCTCGACTCGCCTGTGTACTACCTTGATAAGCTCCTGCCTTCGCTCTTCAGACAGAGGAGGGATATTTATTCGGATTGCTGTCCCGTCATTTGCCGGGTTCAATCCCAGGTCGGATGTTTGAATAGCTTTCTCGATATTTCGGATACTGCTTTTATCCCATGGTTGGATAACAAGGAGCCTGGCGTCGGGCACGGAGATTCCGGCGATTTGATTGAGTGGTGTGGCAACACCGAAGTAGTCCACTTTAATATGCTCGATTATGGATGGGGTAGCTCGACCAGTACGGATTGTTGCCAGGTCTTTCTTCAAGCCTTCATCCGTTTTCCGCATCTTTTCTTCTATATTTTGCAGGATTTGACTGGACATCCTACTCCTAACTGGATACTTTCGTGCCGATTGGTTCACCGAGTACCGCCCTCTCCAGACCGCGGGATTCCTGGAGGTCGAAAACAATTATGGGCAGTTTGTTCTCCAGGCATAAAGAAAGCGCAGTAGAGTCCATTACCTCCAGACGCATATTCAGAGCCTCGAGGTAGGTAAGCTTATCGAATTTTTTGGCGCCGGTGACTTTATTCGGGTCGTCGTCGTATATACCATCCACGTTGTTCTTGGTCATAAGCAGGACTTCTGCTTCAATCTCGATAGCTCGCAGGGCAGCTGCGGTATCGGTGGTCATGTACGGGTTGCCGGTGCCGGCGGCGAATATGACCGTTCTGCCTTTCTCAAGATGCCGGATAGCGCGGCGTCTGATATACGGCTCCGCTACTTGCTGGATATCAATGGCGGTCTGAGTTCTGGTGGTTACCCCTTCCTTTTCCAGTATATCCTGGAGAGCGAGAGCGTTAATCACCGTAGCCAGCATCCCGGCATAGTCCGCGGTTACCCTGTCTATTCCGTCTTCTTCGGCCTTGGTTCCGCGCCAGATATTGCCGCCGCCTACTACAATGGCTACCTCTACCCCCATGTCCATCACGTTTTTAATCTGCCCGGCGGCTTTTCTCAGGGTAGGGGCGTTGATACCGTATTCCTCTTCACCGCTGAAAGCTTCACCGCTCAGCTTGAGTAGAACACGTTTATACTTGGTAGTAGCCATACCGTTCTTTAGTGCCTTTTATATTTATTGTTCACCCAATTCGAACCTGACAAACCTGCTTACTTTTATGTTTTCGCCCACTTTGCCGATAACTTCGTTGATAACATCCTGAACGGTCATACCGGGGTCTTTAATGTAAGGTTGAAGGAGAAGACAGGCTTCCTCAGTCTCAATATCCAGGTCCGTTCCTTCGGGAACCATATCCGGTGAGACGAACATGGGGTTCTGAGCGGTTACCTGCATCGCCAGAAGATGAGCCAGTTCCTTGAATTCATCGGTACGTGCTACAAAGTCGGTCTCGCAGTTCAGCTCGAGCATGGCGCCGACGCGTCCCCCGGTGTGAATATACGCCTCGACAATCCCCTGAGAGGTTGTCCGCTCTTTTTTCTTCTCCGCTATATAAAGGTTCTGCTCTTTGAGAATCTCCAGAGCCTTTTCCATATCCTGTTCCGCCTCAATATAGGCATTCCTGCAGGCCATAATGCCGGCTCCGGACTGCTCTCTCAGTTCCTTGAGTTTATCTGTCGGGACTTTCAACCTTTCCTCCTTGTATTACTCATTGTCAGGAGTGAGGGTGCGAGGCTGGTCGGTATCCGCGGCTTTGGCTGCTTCCGGTTCCTCCGTTCCCTCCGGTACTTCCTGGCTCTCTGTTTCCTCCTCCTCCGTTTGTATCGGCTCCTGCCCGCTTAAGCCTTCGAGAACTGCATCTGCAATTTTATTGCAGATGAGTCTGATAGCTCTGATAGCATCATCATTAGCCGGGATAGGGTAGTCGAGTTCATCGGGATTACAGCTTGTATCTGCTATAGCAACAACCGGTATTCCCACCTTCTTGGCTTCCGCCAGGGCGATTCTTTCCTTCGGCGGGTCGACGATAAAAAGGGTAGCCGGCAGGCTGGTCATCTCTTTGAAACCGCCCATTTGCCTGTTAAGCTTGGCGATTTCCTTTTCGAGTTTCAAGGCTTCCTTTTTAGGAAGGCGGCTAAATTCTCCTCTGGATTGCTGGTCTTCCAGACGTACCAGATAGTCGATGCGGGACTGGATAGTGGCGAAGTTGGTAAGAACGCCTCCTATCCATCGTTGGTTGACATAATACATGTTGCAGCGCGTGGCTGATTCTTCTATTGATTCCTGCGCCTGTTTCTTGGTACCGACGAAAAGGACCTTACCGCCTTCTGCTACTACCTGGGTAACAAATTCACACGCCTTAGCCAGCATGGTGGTAGTCTGCTCCAGGTCGATGATATGAATGCCCTCGCGTTTTGTGAAGATATATTTCTTCATGCGAGGGTGCCAGCGGCTGGTCTGATGTCCGAAATGAGCCCCTGCTTCCAGAAGCTGTTTGACTGAAACAAGTTCTGGCAAATCCACACCCCTTTCTAGTTATAAACTAGCATAAAGTATATCATATAGTATTACAGGCAGCAACAGCGTGAGTTCCGTTTGGTTCTATTCAGCCTTAATTTAGAGAAGTACTCACCCGGCTGCTTGCCGAAGACTCACTCCTGACGAAGCTTGGCAGAGTGTTCAGGTTTAATCTGCATTCCTTTCAGGAATGATAAACAACTTCTCCCTTTCGTAAAGGGAGATAGAGAGGGATTTTAAAATCCCCCTTTGGGAAAGGAGGAAATGAAAGTGCAGATAGGGCTATAAATGAGGGTTGACAGGATAGGCTGCTGTAAATATAATAGGAAAACGGTTGCCGTTTGTACTAGCTTATACCCCCGATTTTTATCCGAGGAATGACTATGATTGGTTCCGATAATAAAGTTGTTGAAAGAAAAGTGATATCCATTTTAAGGATTCTCAAAGAATCGCCGCAGCCGCTAGGCGCGCGTCTTATTGCCAACAGATTAAAAGATTATGGTGTTGAGCTTGGAGAACGGGCAGTAAGGTATCACCTGAAATTAATGGACGAACGCGGCCTTACCCATCCCTTACAGAGAAGGGACGGCAGAATAATTACTCCTCTTGGTATCGAAGAGCTCAATAACGCTCTTGTTTCCGACAAAGTGGGCTTTATACTTGAGAAAATTGAGCTGCTTGCTTTTCGCACTTCGTTCGATGTTCAAACGGGTACCGGCATGGTACCGATAAATGTTTCGTTTTTCCCGGAGGATAAATTCCACTCTGCTTTAGGCAAAATGAAGACGGTTTTCAGTGAAGGTCTCTGTGTGAGCAACCGTGTGGCTATGGCGGAAGAGGGAGAGAAGATAGGAGAGGTTCTCGTCCCCGAGGGTAAGGTAGGCCTGGCAACCTTATGCAGTCTGGTAATAAACGGGTGTCTGCTGAAAGCGGGAATCCCGATAGGTTCAAAGTTCGGCGGCGTTCTCCAGATGCGTAGTAACCAGCCGCTCAGGTTTGTCGACCTTATTTACTATTCCGGCTCTACGATAGACCCTTCCGAAGTGTTTATCCGCGCCGGAATGACCGATGTCCGGAGCGTGATTGCCGGTGGAGAAGGAAAAATCCTGGCTAACTTCCGTGAGCTTCCCGCCAACTGCCTGACACTGACGGAAGAGATTATCGAGCAGCTTCAGAAAGCCGGTATCGGCGGACTGATAATGATGGGTAATCCAGGTGAAGAAATCTGCGGTATTTCCGTGGGCTTGAACAGAGTGGGGATGATACTACTTGGCGGGCTTACTCCGGTGGCTGCCGCCGAAGAGTCGGGGATAGAGGTGGAAAGCCAGGCGATGAGTACCCTGCTCGATTACCGGGAAATGGTCGATTTCGAGAGTCTTTTATAAGAGGAGAGATATGAAGCAGATAAAAGTGATACCCTGTCTCGATATCAGGGAAGGAAGGGTAGTCAAGGGAGTCAAGTTCGTCGACCTGAGAGATGCCCGTGACCCGGTGGAGGCGGCTGCCGCTTACTGCCGCGAGGGAGCTGACGAGCTTGTTTTCCTCGATATATTTGCCACCGTCGAAAACAGGAAGACGCGTTTTGACTGGGTTAAGAAGGTGTGCGATGTGGTCACCGTACCCTTTGCCGTAGGAGGCGGTATCGGCAGTATTGATGATATGAAAGAACTGTTTGACCTCGGCGTGAATAAGGTTTCGATAAACACGGCTGCGGTTAGAAGTCCCGAGCTTGTTGAAGAAACGGCAAGAGCATTCGGCAGTGATAAACTGGTGGTGGCTATCGACGGCAGGAAAAATCCGTCCGGCAGCGGTCTCCCCCGTCTTGAAGTGGTGGTAAAGAGCGGGAATGAGGGCACCGGTCTGGATATTGTTGACTGGGCAAAGCGGGTGGAGCAACTGGGTGCCGGAGAGATTCTGCTAACCAGTAAAGATGCCGATGGCACAAAGGATGGTTATGACCTGGAGATGACCAGGGCGGTGGCGGAGGCGGTAAGTATTCCCGTCACTGCTTCCGGCGGCGCCGGCAAGCTGGAACACCTTTACGAGGCGGTCGTAACCGGAAAAGCTTCGGCGGTTTTAGCAGCGTCAATCTTTCACTTTGGGGAAATATCTATTCTCGAGGTTAAAAAATATCTAAAAGAAAAAGGTATAGAAGTAAAATTATAAAAGGAGGAATTTGAACATTGAATTTACAAAGACCGAATGCTAATGATGCTACAAGGTCCGCCAACCGGTCGAGGAGTGTTGTTCCTTCGAGCGGACTGTGTTCGCGTTGTATTGACGGCTGTACCGGCAACTGCGAGGTGTTCAGGGCGACCTTCCGTGGACGGGAACTAATCTATCCCGGTCCTTTTGGTGAAATAACTGCCGGAGGTGACAAAGAATATCCGATCGATTACTCTCATCTCAATATCCAGGGTTATGCTCTGGGCGCTGAGGGCCTTCCGGATGGCGTAGTCGGCGATTCTGATACGGCTACTTTCCCTTCGGTAAATACGGAGACGGAATATGGCTGGGATAAAAAAGTAAAGATGAAGGTCCCCATATTCACCGGCGCTCTCGGCTCCACAGAGATAGCCCGTAAGAACTGGGAACATTTCGCCGTCGGTGCTGCTATCAGCGGCGTCACGTTGGTCTGCGGCGAGAATGTCTGCGGTATGGACCCCATGCTGGAGCTTGATTCTAATGGTAAGGTTGCATCGGCACCCGACATGGACCGCAGAATCGAAATTTACCGCCGCTATCATCAGGGATACGGCGAAATCCTGGTCCAGATGAATGTGGAGGATACCAGGCTTGGCGTTGCCGAATACGTCAATAAGAAACACGGCCTGGAGACCATTGAATTGAAGTGGGGACAGGGCGCAAAGTGTATCGGCGGGGAAGTCAAGGTCGGCAGTCTGGAACGTGCGCTGGAGCTCCAGAAACGTGGCTATATCGTGACCCCGGACCCGTCCGACCCCCTGGCGCAGGCAGCCTTTAAGGACGGCTCTCTTAAAGAGTTCGAGCGCCACAGTCGTCTCGGCTTTATCAGTGAAGAGGCTTTCTATAATGAGGTCCATCGGCTCAGGGATATAGGATTCAAACGCGTTACTCTGAAAACAGGTGCCTATAGTCTTCGAGAACTGGCTATGGCTATTAAGTGGAGCTCAAATGCTAAAATTGACCTGCTTACCATCGACGGTGCCGGCGGCGGTACCGGGATGAGCCCGTGGCGGATGATGGAAGAATGGGGTATACCCGGTATTTACCTGCATTCTGCCGCTTATGAGTTCTGCAAGAAGCTTGCCGATAAAGGTGAAAGGGTACCTGATATTGCTTTCGCCGGTGGCTTCAGCAGTGAAGACGGTGTGTTTAAGGCACTCGCGCTCGGCGCTCCTTTCACAAAAGCCGTGTGCATGGGACGGGCTCTGATGATTCCGGGTATGGTAGGTAAAAATATCTCTCGGTGGATGGAGGACGGCAAGCTGCCCAATACGGTAAGCCAGTACGGCTCTACCCCTGAAGAAATTTTCGTCTGCTATGAGGATGTTAAGAGTATAGTCGGCGCCGATGAAATGAAGAATATACCCCTCGGTGCCGTAGGTATCTACAGCTACTCCGAGAAGATAAAGGTAGGACTACAGCAGATGATGGCCGGTGCCAGGAGTTTCAGCGTACCGGCGATTACGCGTAAACACATCATGGCGCTGACCGAGGAATGCGCCAGGGTCACCGGAATACCCTATCTCATGGATGCCTATAGAGAAGAAGCAATGGCGATTCTCGGCTAATTCTCCAGAAATTACGTTTTAAAAAGGTTCCGACTCATAAGAGTCGGAACCTTTTTATTGTCTATGACGGTGAGTTTGACCTCCCGGACATGCGTACGATTGACCATGTATTGTTTGTGTTAGCTATTGTGTGGTATAATTTAGCGATACTTTTATTAAGAGAGGGGTAGTGGCTGAAATAACATCAACGGAAGAAGACCTGAAGCTACGTAATTATGAGCTGACAGTAATAGTCAGCCCCGAGGTTACAGAAGAAAGATTCGAGGCTATACTGGAGAATATAAACCGTTTCATTACCAGCAGAGGCGGTGTCATCTCCGATGTACGAAAGTGGGGTAAGAAGAGACTTGCCTATCCCATAAAACACTTTACGGAAGGCAATTACGTATTGACCCTGTTAAAAATGAAACCCGAATACGGTAAAGAACTGGAATCCAGCATGCGTATTTCTGAAGAAGTTCTACGGTATCTACTGATAAATACTGACTAGATTATCGGGAGAAAGTCCGTTTCTCCCGTACGCTTGGGGAGAGTAAAAGGAGCTTTGAGAGAATGGTAAGCGTAAATAGAATAATAATCATCGGCAATCTCGGTAGCGAACCTGAAATGCGTTTCACTCCTAACGGTAAACCCGTAACATCTTTCAGTGCGGCAACCAATCGGAGGTATACGACTTCCGACGGCGAACGCAGAGAAGAGACGGAATGGTTTACCATTGTCACCTGGGGCAGGCTGGCAGAACAATGTAACCAGTACCTGACCAAGGGCAGGCTCGTTTATGTCGAGGGCAGACTGCGTACGCATACCTGGGAAGGCCAGGACGGACAAAAGCGTTATCGGAACGAGATAGTGGCCGATAGAGTGAGTTTCCTTGACAGACAGGCGTCGACTACCCTTCATGAAGATAAACCGGTTGAAGGCGGAGTGGACGATATAGAACCGGATGATATTCCCTTTTAAAGGGAGTTAAGTTAATAAACCTGAAAGTGTGGGGATTTTATAAGTGCCAAGAAAGAAACCGTCAGGTGCTAGAAGTACAAGGTGGAGTAGGTCTAGATATGTGCCCAAACGAAAAGTCTGTGCATTTTGTGCCGATAAATCCATCGTAATAAACTACAAGGACCCCAACCAGTTACGTAACTATATATCTGACAGGGCAAAAATAGTGCCGCGTCGTAGGACTGGCACGTGTGCCAGACACCAGCGTGTCCTGGCTACAGCCATAAAGAGAGCCCGGCACCTTGCATTGTTACCCTATGTCCCGGCTCACATGCGTAAAGTAGGGAGTGTCAGCTCGGTTGAATAGTTACACAGGCTAGGGGTTGTTCGTAAACTCTCATTTATCGACTGTCAGGTCTATTAAGGGGTTAGAATGCCAAAAAGGACTTATCAACCAAAGAAAATACCGCGTAAGCGTGAGCATGGCTTTCTGAAAAGAATGAGCACCAGAGCCGGAAGAGCTATTTTAAGCGCAAGACGGCTGAAAGGTCGTAAGCGGTTAACCGTGGTTTGATGCTGCACAGTGCTCTTGCATCCGAACCCGGGAGGGGACGATGAGGAGGGAAGAGTACCTTACCAGGTCACAACAGTATGCTTTGGTTTATGAAAAGGGTAGTTCCTGGGTATCCGACCTGGTGGTGATGAGAGCCCTGCCAAACAACCTTGACTTCTCGAGATACGGCTTTTCGGTCAGTAAACGGGTCGGAAAGGCTGTGATAAGAAATAGAATAAAACGTTTGCTTCGTGAAATAGTCCGGGTGGTATCGGTAAAGCCGGGCTGGGACCTGGTATTTATAGTGCGTCCGGCGGCGGCTTCAGCCGATTATACCAGCCTGAAAAAAACGATAGAAGACCTTTTATCCCGGGCTGATTTACGGAGAACCGGAGAGGAAAACTTGCTGGCAGTAAGCCGGAAAGTTAATTAGATAGGGAATATTCAGGAGGGCTGCAGTAAAGCTAACCGGCGAAGGAACATGAAACTGATTGCACTGGGGCTTATCAGGCTTTATCAGATGACCATATCGCGTGTTACACCACCGTCCTGCCGTTTTATCCCTACCTGCTCTCAATACACCTATGAGGCAATTGAGAAATACGGGTTTTTCAAGGGAGGGTGGTTAGGATTCAAGCGTATAACCAGTTGTCATCCATTTCATCCCGGTGGTTACGACCCCGTACCGTGAAAATCGGGATCGGTCTATCCGCTCGATGATAGAGTTAATACGTATGTTCACCGGTATCGGTTCTGTCCGTCCCGGGTGCTTACAGCTCAGGCAGTTTGAATAAATGCTGAAAAATTTTTTTACGAAACCGGGTGCCAAAATAGTGCTGCTATTACTTATTGTTTTAGTTGGTACGGTAGTACTTCCGGGCTGTATTGGGAGTCGTGGTGCCCTGGCAAGAGGCTGGGCAGGGGGAGTGGTAGAGAACGATATCCTCTACACCGGCTCTATGGCAGGTAACATCGTGGCTGTGAATTTAACCGACGGACGACTTCAATGGTCGGTGCCTCTCAAGGTGCCCGAATCGTCCGGCGGCGGGCTGCTGGGTTGCGCACAAGGTTCAACGACAGTCCCTATCTATGGCACCCCGGCTGTTTCTGAAGGACTGGTCTATGTCGGGGGTTATACCGGTAAGATTTACGCCTTCAACCGGGATGAAGTCAGGGATGACCCGCGCTGGGTGTATCCGCGGCAGGAATTCATCGGCGGCGCTATCGTAGGTGGAGTTGTCTTCCGGGATGATAAGCTATACTTCGCTTCGGGCGACAATAAAGTGTATGCCCTTGATGCCCCCGACGGATATAAGGAATGGGAGTTTGAAACTGGCGATAAGATATGGTCCACCCCGGCTGTGGACGGAGATACTCTGTATATAGGTTCCTTTGATAAAAAGCTATACGCTCTGGATACTGCCGACGGCAGCAAGAAATGGGAATTCGAGGTGGAAGGGGCAATCGTTTCCACACCGGTTGTTCACGATAATACGGTCTATTTCGGTTCTTTTGACAGGTATCTTTATGCGGTAAATACTGCCGACGGCAGCCTCAGGTGGAAGTACATGGCAGATAGATGGTTCTGGGCTGAACCCGTGGTCTATGACGGCACCGTTTACGCCGCCTGTCTTGACGGGAAAATATACGCCCTCGATGCTTTGAACGGCAGCAAGAAGGTTGAGTTCGACCTCGGGGGGCCTGTTTCCTCTACCCCGGTTGTGGTTGACGGCATGCTCATAGCCGCTACTCAGGACGGAATGATATACGCTATCGATACCGGTAGTTCACGTAAAAGAGACCTTGCCGCTCTCGGGGAGAATGTATACGCCCCGCTCATTGCCGGCAGCGGTAAGGTTTATATACACACGAATACCGATGCGCTCCATGAAATAGACGTGCACACAGGAGCGAAACGGGAAATCGATATCAAGGATTAAGAGAGGTATATTCAGTTGGAGTGGATTGGATACGTATGGGACCTGATAATACTGAATCCGCTGATTAACGTCCTCATAATGCTCTCCAGCTATCTGGCTGGCAGCTTCGGACTGGCTATTATCGTTCTGACTATCGTCGTGAACCTGCTGATGTACCCTCTTACTCTGAGACAGCTCAAGGCAAGTAAAGCGATGCAGGCAATGCAGGCTGAGGTTGCCGAAGTCCGCAAGAAATACGCCAAGGACAAGCAGAAAGCAGCCCAGGAGCAGATGAGGCTGATGAAAGAGTCCGGTGTGAGTCCTGCCGGATGCCTGCTGCCGATGCTGGTGCAGATGCCTGTCTGGATAGCTTTATACCAGTCCGTTATCCGGCTGCTGGCTATAGCGCCGGAAGGTTTTCTTGACCTCTCCCAGCGTCTGTATATTTCGTGGTCGTCTGTCTTTTTCCAGATACCTTTAGAGAGCAGTTTTCTATGGTTGGACCTGGCAAACCCGGATTTCCTAATGGCTATCCTCGTCGGGGTATCGATGTGGGTGCAGCAGAAGATGACCACTCCCGCCAGTGCCGACCCGCAGCAGCAGGCGCAGGGACAGATGATGCTCTGGATGCTGCCGCTGATGTTCGGTTTCCTGTGCATGAACCTGCCCAGCGGCCTGGCTCTTTACTGGGTTACCTCAACGGCTATCAGGATAATTTTGCAGTATTACAGTACCGGATGGGGAGGTCTGACTTTACCTTTCTTAAGAGGTGGAGGACAGGATACTAAAGTGAAAAAAATTGAAGGGCGTGTGCCCCGGCAAAAGAAAGTATTGACGGAAGACGATACCACTGCCGATATCGTTATAGAGCCGGGTTCCCCCCAGGAAGAAGGAATAGAAGATGGAGAGTCTGGAGATAACAGCCAAGACAGTGGAGGAGGCTATTCAAATAGCTTTAGATCAATTAGGCGTCAGTCGGGAGGAAGTGGAAGTAAGCGTCGTAAGCGAAGGTAAGTCCGGGATACTGGGCTTTGGTTCCGATGAGGCGGTTGTGAGGGTAACGCCGCTAACCGCCAGGACCGATGATGATACAACCGGAGAGGTAACGAGTATAATAGAAAAACTGCTTGCTTTAATGGGCGTGGAAGGCTCTGCCGTGCCCCAACCGCAGCCCGTTGCCGAAGGAGAAGAGGTCACCAGGTCTATATCAGTTAATATCGAAGGCGAAGACCTCGGTATCCTCATCGGGAGGCGGGGACAGACTCTATCCTGTCTTCAATACATCGTCAGGCTGATTGTGGGTCACCAGT
The DNA here is from genome assembly GCA_964499775.1 of uncultured Dehalococcoidales bacterium. Taxonomy (GTDB): domain Bacteria; phylum Chloroflexota; class Dehalococcoidia; order Dehalococcoidales; family UBA2162; genus MGML01. Next base: position 55,947 of record CAZCMK010000003.1, read on the forward strand.
TTCGTTCGTGGATACCTATAGTAATTGATGTCGAAGGGTACAAACAGCGCCGCTATCAGGCTCTTGAGGCTTTCGCCCGCCAGATGGCGGAGCAGGTCAAGGAAAAAGAGATGTCCTTTACACTGGAGCCGATGTCGGCTTTCGAGAGGCGTATCATCCATCTTGCTCTAGCTGACCATCCTGACGTTATTACCGAGAGTATCGGTCAGGGCGAGTCCCGCCGGGTGGTTATCCTGCCAAAAGAAGAATAAAATTTTCCACACCTGATTTAACTGTCATTGCGAGGAGTCCCGATTCTATCAGGACGACGAAGCAATCTATAGAAATTTCAAGAGATTGCTTCGCACCGATTACATCGGCACTTGCAATGATGATACCAACCAGAGACCAACAGAACATAGACTAATAATTATTGCATTATTTTTCATAATGTGGTAATCTACTAGTGAAAAAGGCTGCGACGGAGAAGAGTAGGGGAGATAACGGGCACTCAGCGAGTCTGGTCTGGTGAAAGCAGACGTGGCTGCCTCTCTGAAAATCACTCCTGAGCCGTCAACCGAAAGTCCCGGTTCTGTCGGGGCGAGTAGACTTGGCCGGCCTTGTCAACCGTTATCCGTGACGGGGGTATAATTCCGTACCTCGGATGAGTGTCCCGGCTTTAGTCGGGGAAATAGGGTGGTACCGCGGGTATTCTATCCCGTCCCTTGGGGACGGGATTTTTTTATAGGAAGGTTTATTATGTTCGAGCCGGTAAACAGTAAGGTGAATTTTCCGCAGCTCGAGGTAGATATACTCGGTCTGTGGAAAGACAGGAACGTCTTTGAAAAGAGCGTGGAAAGACGAAAGGGCGGTCCCCGCTTCACCCTGTACGAAGGACCGCCGACAGCCAACGGCAGTCCGGGCCTTCATTTCGCCATGCCGCGTGTCATCAAGGATATTATCCCCCGCTACAAGGCAATGAAGGGGTATTATACTCCGCGTATCGGCGGATGGGATACGCACGGTTTGCCGGTGGAGCTGGAGATAGAAAGAGAGCTGGGACTATCCGGCAAGTCGCAGATTGAAGAATACGGTATCGAAAAATTCAATGCCCTCTGCCGTGAGAGCGTTCTCGGGTACATCAGCGAGTTCGAGGAAATGACCGACCGTATCGGCTTCTGGATTGATATGGAGAACGCCTACGTTACCATGGACAACAGCTATATTGAGACCTGCTGGTGGGCGCTCAAGCAGATGTGGGATAAAGAACTGATATACCAGGGCTACAAGGTTACGCCTCACTGCCCCCGCTGCGAGACATCACTGAGCTCGCATGAGGTCGCCCAGGGCTACCAGGATGACGTCGAAGACCCATCGGTTTACATAAAGTTTAAAATATCCGGTAAATTACCAGGTAATCTTCCTTCGGATAAGCCTGTATATCTCCTGGCGTGGACGACCACTCCCTGGACTCTTCCGGGCAATACCGCTCTGGCGGTAGCTCCCGATGCCGAGTACTCGATAGCCGAGCTGGATGGCGAGTACCTGATAATGGCGTCGGCTTTGCTGGGAGTGACCGTCTCTGAAGATTACAGGGTTGTCGGCAAACTGGATGGGAAGGAACTGGAGGGCGTTCGATATGAGCCGCTGTTTAACCCGCATGATTTTGATATAGAGCGGAGACGGTTTGCGGTGCAGTCGGAACTGGCTCCGCAGGAACCCCGGAAAGACCTGACCTACAGCGTTATAGTGACGGATTTCGTCTCCATGGAAGACGGTACGGGAATCGTTCATGTGGCGCCTGCCTACGGTGAGGTCGACTATGAAGCGGGTGTCGAGCAGGGGCTGGATTTCGTCCATACGGTAGACCTGCGGGGTACCATAACCGGCAGCTATCCGTTTGCCGGAAAATTCGTTAAAGAAGCCGACCCTCTGGTGCTCGAGGAACTCAGGGAAAAGGGCCTGCTTTACCGAAGCGAGACCATCAGGCATACCTATCCCTTCTGCTGGCGCTGCGATGCTCCTCTACTCTACTATGCCAAGCAGACCTGGTATATCCGGACTACGGCGGTCAAAGAAAGACTCATCAGCGGCAACCAGGAGATAAACTGGTACCCGGACTATATCAAGCACGGACGCTTCGGCGACTGGCTTGAGAATAATGTCGACTGGGCTTTATCGCGGGAGCGTTACTGGGGCACGCCTCTTCCGGTGTGGCGTTGTGAGAACCCTGAGTGCGGTAGTTTCGAGTGCATCGGCGGAGTCGATGACCTGAAGGCTAAACCGGGCGTGAACGGGTTCAGGGAACCCCTCGATTTGCACCGTCCCTTTGTCGACGAAGTCACTTTCTCCTGCCCGGAGTGCGGTTCCACAATGCGGCGGGTCCCCGAGGTAATCGACTGCTGGTTCGATTCGGGAGCGATGCCGATAGCCCAGTCGCACTATCCCTTTGAAAACGAGACCCTGCTCGAAGATGGGCGTTTCCCCGCCGATTATATCTGCGAGGCGATAGACCAGACGCGGGGCTGGTTTTACAGCCTGCACGCCATATCCACCCTGCTCTTCGACCGTCCTTGTTTTAACAACGTTATCTGCCACGGGCTTATCCTCGATGCCAAAGGGGAGAAGATGAGCAAGTCCCGGGGTAACGTTGTCGACCTCCAGATGATACTGGATAAATACGGTGCCGATGCTCTTCGCTGGTATATATACTCCGCCGTACCGATGGGCAACTTTATACGATTCGATGAGAGTTTCATCGCCGAGATTTCCCGGCGTCTCTTCCTGACCCTCTGGAATGTCTATTCCTTCTTTGTTACCTATGCCAATATAGACGAGTTCGTGCCCGGTTCGGGAGAGACCGGGGCATCCGAGTCTGACCTCGACCGCTGGATACTGTCCGGCCTGAACCAGCTTATCATCGATGTCGATACCACCCTGGAGAATTACGACCCCAGGGGAGGGGCATGGCAGATAGCTGCCTTTATCGATGAATTGTCCAACTGGTATGTCCGCAGGAGCCGGCGGCGTTTCTGGAAGAGCGAGAACGATGCCGATAAGCTCTCGGCGTATAATACCCTCTACGAATGCCTGGTTACACTGTCCAAATTGCTCGCTCCCTTTACTCCTTTCATAGCCGAGGAGCTGTACCAGAACCTTGTCCGCTCCGTCGATGGCGATGCGCCGGAGAGCGTCCACCTGACCGATTTCCCGGTAGCCGATGAAAGCAAGATTGACACGCAGTTGGGCGAAGCCAACAAGCTGGCAATGAAAGTATCCAGTCTCGGCAGGGCGGCGCGGAGCAAAGCCGGCATTAAGGTGAGGCAGCCGCTGGCGGTAAACTATATCGGTGTCGGTTCCGAGAGAGAAAAGCGTGCTCTGGAGAACGAATCGATTATGCAGATGGTGCTGGATGAGCTGAATGTAAAGGCGCTGGAAGTGAAGTCGTTCGAGGAAGTAGAAGCGCTCGAGAATGAAGAAGGCTACAGGGTTGTCAGCGAAGGCAATACCGGCTCGGCTATCTACACGGTTCTGACACCTGAACTGGAAGCCGAAGGGATGGCGCGGGAAATCGTGCACCGTTTACAGACGATGCGTCGCTCGGCAGGTTTCGATATCGCAGACCATATAGAGACGTATTTCCAGGCTGATGATTATATCCGGGGAGTCATGTCGGACCCGGTTACGGCCGACTATATCAGGCAGGAGACGTTATCGCAGAAGATAACCGAGGGCATCCCCGAAGAGGTCGATTACAGAGAGACTTATAAGCTGAGCGGGCATGAGGTATTGCTGGGAGTCAGAAAGCTGGACTAAGAATCGTCCGGTCTTCTGATAAGCGTGGCATACGTGGTATGTTCGGCATTGTCCCGCCAGTAGACTATCTCCACTTCCTCCCCGATGCTGGCGCCGCGTATGCCTAATATCAGCTCGTCCACCGTATCGGTCTCTTTTCCGGCAAAACTGGTAATAACGTCATACGATTGCAGGCCTGCCCGGTCCGCCGGACTCCCGGCGACTACTTCCACGATAAACACCCCTTTATCTATCGTGAGACCGAACCTTTCTATCACGTACTGGTCTACCGGATACAGGCTCACGCCGAGCCAGGGGTGGGACGCAAAACCGGTGGTTATTAGCTGCTCGATTATCGGCATGGCTTCCCGGGTGCTTATGGAATAGCCGACCCCTTCGACCTCCACCTGAACCGTCTTAACGCTGTTAATGCCGATTACTTCTCCCGCCAGGTTCACCAGGGGTCCCCCGCTGTTGCCGGGGTTGATAGCGGCATCCGTCTCAATAAGACCATAGAGTACCGTGTCCATGTCTACCTGTAGCGAGACTCCGGTACGGCTGACTATCCCCTGCGTGGCTCTTATCCCCTGTCCCAGCGAGTTACCGATTGCCACCACCCAGTCGCCAATCCTCATTGCCGATGAGTCTCCGACTCTGGCTGCCTGCAGGTTTTCGGCTTCGATTTTCACCACGGCAAGGTCGGTCAGCGGGTCGGTGCCGACTATCTGAGCGTCATATAAACTTCCGTCATCGAGTATCACGGTAATACTTTGCGCCCCTTCCACCATGTGATTATTGGTCACGATATAGCCGTCCTCGCTGATAATCCATCCCGAACCGGCGGCTTCCTGGGTGCTTTCCTGATTGAAAAAGTCGAGGGTTGTAATCTCGGTGTTGATTGCCACAACGGAAGGTTTAACGGCAGCGACCACGTCGGCAATGCTGGGCAGCGCCGGTGATGGCGTTTCTGAAATCGTTATTACCGGTCCGGTTGTATCGGGGGTAGTATCCCCGGTAGTGGACGGGGTTTCCGGTTCGGTGGCTTTATCTTCGGCGGTCAGGTCACAACCGGCCTCGAGTATCAACGAGGATACCAGGAGTAAAGAGATAGTTAAATAAACAATTATCCGTTTCATGCGTACTTATATTTTAACATATCAAATTATTGTTAAAAAATAATTAAGGGAGCTGGTAGCGTCTCCGGCTCCCTTAATACGTTATTTGTACGGTTCTGTCTATGTAGCCGGTATCTCAGGTAGTGACTTCAGTGCTTCCTTTACCTTATCTTCGGGATAGGCGTAATCGATGAGGTTTCCGGAAAGGTACGCTTCATAGGCTGCCATGTCGAAGTGACCGTGTCCGCTGTGGGCAAGAAGGATAACCTTGGACTCGCCGGTCTCTTTGCATTTCAGCGCCTCGTCGATAGTCACCCTTATGGCGTGGTTGGTTTCCGGTGCGCTGATGATTCCCTCGGTCCGGGCGAACTGCACACCGGCTTCGAAAGTGGCTATCTGTGGTACGGCTACGGCTTCTACGAAACCGAGTCTGTGCAGGTGGCATATAATCGGTGCCATTCCGTGATATCTCAGTCCGCCGGCGTGTACCGGCGGGGGAATAAATCTATGCCCCAGAGTGAACATCTTGGCGATAGGAGCCATCATTGCCACATCGCCGTAATCATAAGCGTAGAGCCCCTTGGTTACCGTCGGGCAGCTCTCCGGCTCGACATTGATAATACGCAGGTCCGGCTTTTTGCCAGAAATTTTGTCCTTTACGAATGGCAGGTACATACCGGCGAAGTTCGAGCCGCCGCCGATACAGCCGACTATGATATCCGGGTAGTATCCGGCCATCTCCATCTGCATCATCGTTTCCTGTCCGATGATAGTCTGGTGCAGCAGGACATGGTTGACCACGCTGCCCAGTGCGTAGTGAGTATCCTCCCTCATCACGGCGTCTTCTACGGCTTCGCTGATGGCAAGCCCAAGGCTGCCAGGGCAATCGGGGTCTTCCTCCAGCATATCGCGTCCTGCTTTTGTATCCGGACTGGGGCTTGGCACGCAGGTGGCTCCCCACGTCTCCATCATAATCCGACGGTATGGCTTCTGGTCATAGCTTATCCTGACCATATAGACTTTCAGTTCGAGTCCGAAGAGCATACAGCCGAAGGACAGGGAGCTACCCCACTGTCCGGCACCGGTCTCAGTAGTAAGGCGTTTTACACCCTCTTTTTTGTTGTAATACGCCTGGGCGACGGCGGTATTGGGCTTGTGGCTTCCACCCTGGCTGGTCCCCTCGTACTTGTAGAAAATCTTGGCCGGAGTGTCAAGTGCTTTCTCCAGCTCGTAGGCACGGTGTAAAACGGTCGGTCTCCACGTCCGGTAAATTTCCTGCACCTCTTCAGGGATGTCAATGTATCGTTCCTGGCTGACTTCCTGCATGATTAACTCCATCGGGAAGAGAGGCGCCAGGTCGGGTGGCGTCAGCGGCTCCTTAGTCACGGGATGCAGCATGGGGGGCAGTGGCTCAGGCAAATCTGCCTGAATGTTGTACCAATGGGTCGGCATATCCTTCTGTTCAAGAAAAAACCTTCTGGTTTCCATTATTCACTCCTTTTCTATTATTCATATGGTTTATTTATCTGAATACCCTGTAGGTAGTATTCGCGATATACTGTAATTCCTGCGGTATTCCAAACAAAAGACCCCCACCCGTAAAGGGGCGGGGGTTTGTTTCCGCGGTGCCACCCTTCTTGGTCAAGACAGGTAACCTGCTCGACCATCTTTTTCAGGTACGGAGCCTGTGTCTGAAAGCAATATGCTCAATACCTCAGGATTTGATAACGCTTCCCCGGCGGCAAATCCTACTCTCCCGATGGAATCGGGATTTCGGTTTGCGGCTCCCAAGTCCATTCACCTTCGGCGCTGACATCGGCTCACACCACGGGCACTAATACTAAAAGTACCACTTTCCGACTCTCTGAGACCCGCTTTGAAGGTTACTAGTCTTGTTCGCAGCCTCTGGTAGTATTCAATTTCCGTAGATTGTACTGTAATTCCTGTTTTCTTGTCAATAAGTATTGTCCTGACGGACAATGATTAAATATATATCCTGATTTCGTATCTGTCAATAGTTAACGCCGATATTATCGGGAAGTTACTCCTTACTCCAGTCGGATACCACACCTATTGAGTCCATGTCCTTGTACAAGGCGCATTTAATGACGCACTCGCCCGTGTCGTTATCAACCTCGAGCCCGGCCGTATACGTGGTCATGTAATTCAATTTGCTGATAATCTGTTCGGAAATCATGTTGGCTAAGGGGCATAGATAAGGTTCGACTCCGCTGCTTTTAAGTTTGGCTTCCTTGGGCAGGTGGACGCAGCCTTTCATATTCAGTTTGAGCAGGATACCACGCCCCGCCACCTTTCCTGTCATGTCTTCGACGAGGCCGCTTTTCTTGATTTCCTTGATGCAGTTGTCGACCAGTTGTTCGAGGGTATCACCCTCGATATTTTTGTCATTAAGAAAATCGGAGCCGATAAGCTCTACCTTGCACCGGGCGTTAATCTGGGACAATTCATGGTAGAAAATTTCTTCGAATCTTACTAACAGATCATTGCAGTACGCTATTGTATCCATTTAACCCCTCTTCTCGTTTCCGAATTTTTCCCAGTACACGAATTCAGTGGCATCTTTCCTGCCCTGGGGGTGGCTACGGCGTCCCGATGGCCAGCCTATCGATACGATAGCCAGCATTTTATAATCGGCCATGCCGGTGGGGATACCGAGTAGCTCTTTGATTTGTTTCACTATGCGGGGATATACGGCCGGACCGTGAACCCAGCAGGCACCCAGTCCCAGCGAATGTGCTTCAAGAATCATATTCTCAATACAGGCTGACAGGTCGTAGGGTGTATCCATCATTCCCTTGAGTTCTCCGATTGCAACGATGACCAGCGGAGCGTTTGCCGGGAAGAACGAGACCATGCCGCTGTAATAGAATTCCGCAACCCTGGCTCTTTCCGCCGGGTCCGTATATACATCGAACCTTGAGTCTTCTCCAAGACAATGCTCGGCAGTACCCCGCTGACCGGTGCCTACCCTGCAAAAGTTGCCGATTTTCTGCCTTGTCTCGGGGTCACGCACCAGGACTAAACGCCACGGTTGCTCGTTTTCCCCGCTTGGCGCCCACCGGGCGGCCTCAACGATTTTATCTATCATTTCGTCGGGTATTGGCTCATCCGTATACTTGCGTATGCTTTGCCGGCTGGTTATTACGTCCAGAATATCGCCCACTTTGTTTATCTCCTTTTCATTTGGTTTCAAAGACTGCCTCTGCAGCCTTTCCTAGTACAATGTCTATCTCCTCGGCACTGAACTCCAGTTCTGTTTTCGGCTCCTTGATTGCCTTCACCCACTCAGCTTCGGGAGTCAACACATTCGGATTGGGGAAACCACTTCCAAACATTACCTTCTCAGCACCGACGGCATCTATAGCATCCCGCAGCCATTGATAAAACTTATCAGGTTGCAAGCGCCAAAAGCCTTGGTACTCTGAAAAGTCCATATGGACGTTAGGTATCGTAGCAACTTCTATGACTTCCCTCCTATATATTCTTGTACCAGCGTGTCCGATCACTACCTTAAGCTCTGGGTATCTGAGGGCTGCATTGGCGATCAAAACCGGATGATTATAGTCCCAGTGAGCTATTTCCTTCCCAGAATGGATAACCACAGGCACTCCCCAGTCAATACATTTTTCATAGATGGGGAAACAAACCGGATCATCTGGGCGAAATCCTGAAGGCGGCATGAAGTAGAACCCCTTCATTCCCCAATCTTCAATGGCCTCCTTGGCAAGGTCAAGAGCATCCCCTCGCCTGGGATCAAGAGCACACAACGGTATGAACCGACCCTTATGCTTCTTCGCCGCATCGGCATGGGCCTTATTCTGCTCTCTTACGTGAATTCTTGGGGGTCCGGTTATAGCCTCCCAATCCACAGGGAAAATAACGCCTTTGTCAACCCCTGCTTTGTCCATCATTTCAATCACATGATCGCCCTCAGGGTCAACCACTGGCGGCTCCATAGACATCAACATCTCCCGAAAGTCATCAGGGGTCTTGTTTGTATGATGCACTCGATTATACTCGGTAATGTACATCTTCCATACAAAGCGTAAATACTTACCCCTTACCCAACCAGCCCCACTAAGGTGCATATGAGCATCGATAATCAAAATATTACTCCTTCCTCCCGATGAAATTTCAACGATATTGAAACAGAGGCCATTATTATGTGGAAACTGCTTGAATAAGGTTGTTCCGTGAATAGTATATTGCTATGCCTTGGTGTCTGTCAATCGTGGGACTTTTTTGCTACCTTCTTTGTCTGATATCGTTCCGTTTCGGTTTGATATTTATACTCACCCCCTTAATCCCCCTCTCACGCAATATCCTGTTTTGCTATGTAAACATTCTAATGCGTGAGAGGGGGAGGGAATTTTAGAGAGGGGGCTTCGCCCCCTCTCTTTCTCAACTCCCCTCTCCAACCGGGATAGCTTCTCTTTCTATATCGCTGGTTCTGGTTGGAGAGGGGTAAGGCCTGCCCGCTCCGCCTTAGGCGGAAGAATTCGGCAGGCGGGGGTGAGGTAAACTAATACTAACCATTTATAACGACATAAACCCAACTCCCGTTGTTGACAGCGGACTGTCACTATGACAAAATAAGTTTTCTGGAAGCCATTAAAGTATTTTCTTGCATCCAGTGTCATTATCGCACATTAATAAGCCCTCATTAGGATATAATGCCATGACGACGCATGTAAGAAGATATAATCTTTGGGAGGTTATATTATGCCTTTTGAATTGACTCCGGCGGAAGAGATGGTACGTAGGATAACCAGAGAGTACGCTGAGAAGGAGATAGTGCCCAGGCGGAAAGAATTGATGACCGATGACCGTGAAATCTGGGAGGAGCAGGCTGTGAAGCAGCTAAAAGCCGGTCATCATCTGCATATAATCCCGCGTGAAGAGGGCGGCACCGGAATCGGTTTTGTCGCCAGTTGTATCGCTGTCGAAGAATTATGCGCCGCCTGGCCCGATTTATGCTTTATCCCTTACGGTGAGTTCGCCTATTACTTTGCCAAGGCTACCGGCGGCGTGGTATACGATAAATTTATGCCCGGTATCATCAGTGGGGATATACAGGCGACACCAGCGATTACTGAACCCAGCGGAGGCTCGGATATGTTAGGGCTTCAGGCTAATGCTAAGAAGGTAGACGGCGGCTGGGTACTCAATGGCAGAAAATGTTTCGTCGGCGAGGGTCATTATTCTGACTTTGTTATGACCCTTTTCAAGACTGGCGATCCTAATGACCCGAAAACTCCGGGAATAAGGTCGCTGACGGCGTTTATCGTGGAAAGGGGGATGGACGGTTTCCGTGTCGGAAGAAACGAAAATACCCTTTCCAGGAAGAACGATATTACGGAATTCATTTTTGATGACGTGTTTGTACCGGACAGCCATGTTGTCGGGGGAGAGAGAGGGATAGGGCATGGGATAGCTCCCGTTTTCAGCGCTGTCGGTGATATCGGCAGGATGACGATAAGCGGGATATTAAACGGAGCCACCCTAGGCTGTTACCGCACCGCCGTCCAGTATGCCAGGGAGAGGAAGCTCTACGGGCGCCCGATTTCCGAGTTGCAGGCTATACAGACCCGCATCGCTCAGATGGCTACAGACCTTCAGGCTACCCGTGCTCTTACCTACCGCGCCGCCTGGATGCGTACAAGAGGGATAAGATGCGATGCCGAGCAGGCTACTGCCAAAGTCTTTGCCGAACTGGCTGCTACCAGAGCTACTACGCATTGCGTAAAAATTCACGGCGCTTATGGTGTGCTCGAGGACTATATGCCTCATCACTACTACAAGCATACCCCGGTAAGGTTCGGTGCCGGCGGTACTGAAGAATCACTGAATATAATGATAGCTAACGCTGCACTACGGCAGGATGCCAACCCTGACATGAGCAGCAAATCGATGGAGAATGCCGGCTGGTGGGGACGTTTGGACTGGTGATAGCCGTGACCGGTATTGAATTATCCTAGCTAAGGAGTTGTAAGTATATGAAGCCGATAAATTTTGTTGTCTGTGTCAAACCTGTTCCCGATTCCCGGTACTGGGACAGACTCAGGCTCGACCCGAATACGAAACTGCTCCGCCGCGAAGGTATCCCGATTGTAATCAATCCGATGGATATCAACGCTATTGAAGAGGCTTTGCGGATAAAAGAGGCAAGGGGGGGCAAGGTAACGGTTATCAGCATGGGACCGGCAAATACGCTGGAAATCCTGGCGTGGGCATACGCTTTTGGAGTTGATGATGCCGTGCTGCTTACCGATAGAGCCTTTGCCGGGGCGGACACACTCGCCACCGCCTATGCCCTGGCGAGCGGAATAAAGAAGCTGGAAGAAGTGGACATTGTCCTGCTGGGAAATGAGAGCCTGGACGGGAGTACCGGTCAGGTGGGGCCGCAGGTGGCTGAGTTCCTCGGCGTTCCTCATGTAACGGGTGTGGAGAAAATCGATTTTGTTGACGATGATACCCTCCATGTCAGGAGGAAGATTGAATTCGGTCATATGGTGATTGAAACAAAGCTGCCGGTTACTCTGGCGGTGACCGGGGAAATCAACGAACCGCGTGTCCCGTCGGTATTCGGTGCTCTCTGGGCTACGGAGAAAGAGGCAAAGCAGTGGACCGTCAATGATGTGAAAGTGGACAATGAGAGAATAGGGCAGGGCGGCTCGCCTACATATGTTCCCGAGGTTGCCAATATTGAGCTGCAGCGACGCAGCGAGGTCCTGAAAGGTGAGCCGGCTGAAATCGCCCGGCAACTTGTAGATAAATTAAGTGCCGAAGGAGTACTTCCCGGTGCATAAATCATCTGGAGGAGACAAGTGCAGATAGATACATATAAAGGAATATGGGTTTACACAGAGCAGAGGGAAGGTAAATTGCTGGATGTCGGCCCGGAGATACTGGGTGAAGCCCGTAAGATAGCCGACAAACTCGGTAGTGAACTGGCTGCCGTGGTGCTGGGACACAACATAGCCAATCTTGCTGATGAACTGGCAGCTTATGGCGCCGATAAAGTCTACGTTGCTGATTCGCCTGTCCTCGAGGTTTACCGGAGCGACGCCTACGCGCCGGTTCTGGAGGCCATGGTCAACGAGTATAAGCCGGAGATATTCCTTGTCGGCGGTACGAGCCTGGGAATGGACCTGGCTCCCAGGGTAGCTGCCAAGGTGAATACCGGTCTTTCGGCCCACTGCGTGGGTCTCGATGTGGATGAAGGAGGATGTATGAAAGCCCAGACACCTGCCTTCGGGGGCAGCATAATGGCTTCGATTACCTGCGCCATACACCGACCCCAGATGGCTACCATACCGCCCGGATTTATGAAAAAACCGGAAAAAGACTCCTCCCGTGAAGCGGAGGTCGTTAACGTGGAAGTTAAGCTGACCGAGGATGATGTCCGCACCAGGGTAGTGGAGGTCTTCAGAGAAGAACCAAAAACCAAACCCCTGGAGACCGCCGAGACTATTATAGCCGGCGGCTACGGCATAGGCAGTAAGGAAAACTGGGCGGTGCTCGATGAGCTTGCTGCGACATTGGGCGGTAGCGTCGGGGCTACCAGGCCTGCCTGCGACGAAGGATGGGCCGTGCAGGAAGTGCAGATGATAGGGCAGAGCGGAAAGACGGTACATCCAAACCTATATATCGGGGTAGGTATATCCGGTGTAATTCACCACTTAATCGGGATTCAGGATTCGAAAGTTATCGTAGCTATCAATCGGGATGCTGAAGCGCCTATTATGAAAGCGGCGGACTACGCCATAGTGGCGGATTATAAGGAAATAGTACCGGCATTAATCGAGGAGTTTAAGAAGCTCGGGGTTTAGTAGAGCGTATTCTTGCGGAAAAGCCATCTTCCCGGTACTTTCGCCGTACAATCATTCTATTTCCATATCCCCCCTTATTTCCATTAAAATGCTCGAATCAGTCATTAAAAGATGAATACGACGCTCGATGATATAAGTGATATAAAAACATATTACGATAAATTCACGGAAGCGGAGACGGAGAGGTTAGACCGCCACCAGCTTGAACATGACATTACCTGGAGATTTCTGGATGAATACATTCCTTCCGAAGGGCATATTCTCGAAATTGGCTGCGGGACAGGCACGATAACAATCGGCCTGGCTGAATGCGGGTATAAGGTGACATCTTTAGATTTATAGGAAAAGATGATTGAGATAGCCGGGGAAAGGCTTCAGGAGCATGGGCTTGGACACAATGTGGTATTTCCGCCGATGATGAAAGCTATAACCGACTCCAGGGTGAAACAAGAAAGCTGTGGCTTGACCTTTTATATAAACTCAGTACGGAAGAATCACTCATCGCATCTTCACGGCATCTGCTGTATATCGGCAGAAAACCGGGTTAAGCAGTAGCGTGATTACTGCAACTGTACTTGCCGGTTATGCCTTCAATATATCCTTACGTCGTAAGGCACGCTCAAGTGACGGCTGCATCTTCATCCGAACTTAATAAATGCGTATAGTACATATACAATGTATGAAGATGTCAAATAGCTAGATTATATAATTATCGCACTAGCCGCTGATAATATATCCCCTACTTCTCCACCAGCTCTATCAGCACGCCGTTCATCGACCTGGGGTGGATGAAGGCTACCAGACCTTCGATACCCTGCCTCGGCTCGGTGTCTATCAGCCGCACTCCTTTTTCGGAGAGGGAAGCCAGCGTTTTCCTTATATCGTCCACCTCAACACAGATATGATGGATGCCTTCTCCCCGGCTCTCGATGAACCTGGCTATCACCCCTCCGGTGCCGACAGGCTCTATCAGCTCCAGCAGGTCACCGCCCACGGAAACCATGGCGGCTCTCATCCCCGCCTCCGGCGCATTATGAATCTCTCCCAGTTCCGCTCCCAGGGCTTCGGTGTAGACCTTGATTGCCTCGTCCAGGTTTTTTACTGCAATGCCTGTATGGTTAACCCCTTTTAGCATTGTGCCTCCTGATTGAAAGATAATATATCCTGTTAATAGTAGAGCAGGCTGTCGGGCGGTTGTCAATGCCCTTCAGCCTGCTCATAGTGTCCTGTGTTGTTAGTTCCCTAAAAGGCTTTACTCATTATACAGACGCCGTTGTTGCCGGCGTAGCCATAGCTTTGGGCAAGCCCAACTTTCGGGTTATTGGTAATCTGTCTTGGACCCAAATCGCCGCGCAGCTGGTCGGCTACCTCGATGCATTGCCAGAGCCCCTGGGTTACGGTGGCTTCACCGAATGCGCCGAACCCGCCGCTGGGGCAGACCGGCACCTTGCCGTCCGGGATATTGAAATAGCCTTCTCTGAGCAGTTTATCAGAACCGCCGTATTCAAGCTGCATTATCATATCCATATAGGTCAGGTAATGCCAGGAGCTGTTGTCCGGCAGCTCGATTACGTCGATATCGTCCGGCGTGCGCCCTGCCTGTTTGTAAGCGGCGGCAAGAGCGTTCCGGCTTTCACTCCAGCCACCTACGCCTATTTCCATTTTTGGATATGCACTCAGGTAGGTCAGGGAGATACAGGGATCGCCGAATGAAGGCGAACCAATTGAAAGACCTTCGATAAGGATAGGCTTATCGGTGAATTTCTCTGCCATATCCATCGGTACAACGATGATTGCCGCCGCGCCGTCGCTGGTAGCGCAAATCTCGAAAAGCCGCAGCGGGTCGCAGACCATGGGCGAAGCCAGCACTTCTTCCATGGTAAATTCTCTCTTGTATCTGGCGTTCGGGTTGTGGACACCGCCCTTGCTGGTGATGACTTTGACCATCGCCATGTCCTCTTCGGTGGTGCCACAATCGTAAATTCTTCTCCGCATCTCCATCGCCCAGTAGCCCGGGTTGGTCTCACCAACCATAGCATAGCGGAAATAGTCGCTATCGTACAGGGGGTCTCTTGACTGGGGTCTGAAAAAACCTCCCGACGATTTGTCCGAGCCTACGGCGATGGCGATATCATGCTCGCCGGAGGCTACGGCAAGGCAGGCTTCCCTGAGGATGGACTGTCCGGTGGCGCAGGCGTTGACTACATTAACGCATGGTATGCCGGTACCTCCCATCATGGTGGATATGGATGTGCCCAGAAGCAGCGAGGGCACCCCTCCCTGGTCGGCAATCCACATGTAGGCACCGCAGGCAAGGGCTTCTATATCCTGCCATTTCATATGGGCGTCTTTAAGGGCTTCGGTAATAGCGTAGCAGCCCATCTCCGCCATCGATTTCTCTTTCCATACCCCCCAGGGATGGAGTCCCATTCCGACTATAGCAATTTCTCTGTTTTTCATTTATATCTCCTTATATAAATACCTTACTGGACGGGTTTCCATGCCCAGGTAAGGTATTCGTTTTCTTCATCTTCGAATAATTTTCTTACGGTCATTTCCATTTCCATGCCGATTTCCACGTTTTCCGTGGTAAGCATCCCCAGTATCCTCAGACCTTCGGGGAAGTCCAGCATACCGAGAGGAAACGGCTCGAAAGGCTCCATCTTGAAAGGCTCCGGAAGAGGGTACGTCTGTGTTGCGTAGGTATAGAGCTTCGCCCGGTTGCTAAGCTCGATTATCTCCACGTTATCCGTGTTTTTTTCGCAGTTCGGGTTGGTGCAGTAGGGGGATTTGGGAAAAGCCGGTGTTCCGCACTTCTTGCATCTGCTGGCTATCAACCTCGGCTGGTCGGACGGCCAGGTAAACAGCCCTTCAATCAATGGGACTTTGTTTTTTGACACTTGAATATTCCTCCTTCTTTAAGTGACTTATTTTTCTGGGCTATTATAATATTTCAAGCCCGGATTATTTACGCTTTTTTGGCGACTTTGCCGCGTATATATTCGGCTATTTCTTTGATAGAACTACCAGGACCGAACACTGAGCTTACCCCGTGCTCCTGGAGAGAAGGTATGTCCTCACCCGGGATGATACCTCCGCCGATAACGAGGACATTATCCATCCCCCGTTTCTTGAGCTCATCGACCACCCTGGGAAAGAGTGACTGATGTGCTCCGGAGAGACAGCTTAACGCTACCACATCCGGCTGTTCCTCCAGGGCAGCCTGTGCAATCATTTCCGGGGTCTGCCTGAGTCCGGTGTAGATTACCTCCATCCCCGCTTCCCTCAGTCCCATCGTCAGGACCTTGGCGCCGCGGTCGTGTCCGTCCAATCCCGGCTTGGCAATCAGAACCTTTATTTGCCCTTTGTTACTCACTCTACGGATTTGTCTCCTTTTTCTATTTTATCCGTTTGATGACCGTTCTCTAAATCTTACCATACTCTGAGTACTCGCCAAAGACTTCCTTCAGCGTGCCGCAGATTTCTCCGATAGTAGCGTATGCTTTAACCGCTTCTATCGTCAGCGGTATCAGGTTGGCTTTTTCGTCACCGGCTGTTTCACGTAGCTGCGCCAGAATTTTATTCACCTGTCCGTTGTCTCTCTGCTCCCTGATTTTCGCCAGCCTGGCTACCTGCTTCTTTTCCGCCTCGGCGCGCTTGGTCGCGTCATAAGGGTAGGGGACCATGCGGTTCGGCAGTACCTCTATCTCCTGCTCTCCGGTGAATGAGTTCACCCCTACAACCGTCTCTTCGCCGGTCTCAAGTTTCTTCTGGTATTCGTATGCGCTCTGGGCAACGGCAAGCTGCATAAAACCTTTCTCGATAGCTCCCAGAGAACCGCCCATCTCCTTAATCTTGTTTATCAGTTCCCAGGCTTCCGCTTCAATAAGGTCGGTTGTAGCTTCGATATAATAGGAGCCGGCAAGAGGGTCGGTTACTTCGCCCAGTTTCGACTCGTAGTGGATAATCCGGGCTGCGTCCTCGGCAAGCTGCTGGGCTTCTATGCTCCAGCCCAGTCCCAGCGGTTCGTCATAAGGAGGTTCTACCGACGGTATATAGCCGGCAAGCGCTCCGGCGACTCCACCGATTACCGCCCGTGTCAGGTTGTTCAGGGGGCGCTGACTGGTGGATGTCCAGGCGCCGGTCAGAAATCCTCCCGCCTCTCTCAGAATCCAGTTCCTGGGGTTCTTGCTGCCGAACTTATCCCTTATTATCTTCGCCCACATCCTGCGGCTGGCTCTGCGGGCGCAGATTTCCTTCAGTACCTCCATACTGCCGCTCAGGGTGTTGAAGGTAAAACGGTTGATGAAGGAATCCACGTCCAGCCCGGCATCGACTCCCAGTTGAACGTATGCCGTCGCGTTGGCAAGGGTAAAGGCGAGTGCCTGGACGCTGGTAGCGCCTGCCTCTCTCATGTGATAGCCGGATATGCTGATGGGGTTAAGAAGCGGCAGGTGCTCCGTGCAGTAGGCTATGACATCCCTCGTTACTCTCAATGAATGTTTCGGAGGGTATATATAAGTGCCGCGGGCGACGTATTCCTTTATGATGTCGTTCTGAAGGGTGCCCCTCAGTCTGGCGGGAGAAATACCTCTCTTTTCGGCAAGGGCGATGTATGCTGCCAGGACAACGTTTACCGGCGCGTTTATCGTCCAGTTGGATGCGATGCTGTCCAGGTTGTTTTCTCCTTGGAATGGCTCGTATATCGTTTCAAAATCGGCAAGCGTATCGAAGGCAACCCCCGCTTTTCCTACCTCGCCCTCGGCAAGGGGGTCGTCCGAGTCCAGCCCGATTTGTGAGGGCAGGTCGAATGCTATATTCGGTCCTCCGGTCCTTCCCCGCACTATCTCGCTCTGGTAGTAGTCCCTGGTATCCTCGGCTGTACCGTAACCGAGGTAACGTCCGGCTCTGACCAGGCCTCCTCCGCCGCCTATGTGATAGCCGCCGGTTACCGGGCCGCTGCCGGGTACCTGACAGGGATAGATGCCCGCGGTGAAAGGATACTCGCCGGGAAAGCCCACTTTTTCCAGAAAGTCGAATTCACTTACATCGAGCGGTGTGAAAAATTCGTTGGGGTTTTCAGTAGCGCCAAATCTGTCCAGCGACTTCTTCAGCGTACCTTCTTCCCAATCTTTACGTTTCTGCTCTATTCGCTGGAGGTCTTTTTTATCAAACGAGCCAGACATTCTACCTCCTTCCGTTATTTAAAAGGGTTTTCTGTGCGTGAAGCCACCCCTATTGTACATCAGACACAGGGGCAGTTTCCACCTTTATTTTTATTTGGTTCTGTTCCATCTGGTTGTTTATTATTACCTATCCCCTGTATCCCTTCAGGGTGAACCTTCAGGATGAACCCCTTTCCTGCCAGAACCACCGGAATTGGCTGAGAGGCTTTCCTGGCAGGAAAGGGGAGTTAAGGAGAGAGGGGGCTTCGCCCCCTCTCATAAATCTCTCCCCCTCTCACTCAAAATAGTTATTCTATACTAAATCATAGTATTGAGTGAGAGGGGGACAAAGGGGGTGAGTACATGAATCAACCAAAACCGAATAGAACTGGTATATAATACACAAGGATTATTTCTGAATATCTGT
>CAZCMK010000004.1:0-13025 GCA_964499775.1 uncultured Dehalococcoidales bacterium
GACATGCTGGTGGCATCCGAGGCATACAAGGGAGTGGAGCCTTATGCTTCCTGGAAGAAGCTGCCCGATGATGAGCTGATAGCCCCCTTCCATACTCCGGAAAATATCAATCTTATTGTCGTTGGCGGAGAGACAAGCCCCCTGTGGAAAGCTACGGATTATCGCTACGGAGTCAGCGTATCTGTCGATAAGTGGCGCGCTTAATACAGATAAGTAATCCATCACTGTACAACCAAAACTGCCGCCTTGAGTTTCAAGGCGGCAGTTTACACTAGTATTCTATTATTTATGGCGTAAACGAACCCCTTAACGGCATCACCAATCCGGTTAAGGAAGCTTCTTGCTGCCAGCTCCGGGCTTCTTATTTCTTTGCCAGTATGCCCTTGAGCATATCAAGTAGTTGCTGGCTGAAAGGACCTCCTTGTTGATAGTGAACATCGCAAGGGAACCCTTCGCACCTCGTGCAATAATCGACACCTTTCTTTGTGGCGCACTCAAGTATCATGCAGGGGTGCCCCATGGCTGCTTTAAACATCTCTACCTTCTCCGGCGCCCTTGGGTCGGTACCCGGGACACAACCGTCACCGAGGGGCAACCCACTCTTTCTCTAATTCCACAAACTTCACAAGCTAATCCGCACGCACTAGGCATAATCTTAACCACCTTACTTCAATCTAGAATATTTGTGAAATTATAGCACACAAAATATAGATGAAAAAACCGGGAAGCGAAAAAAGTGGATAACAAAAAGTGGAGCTGGAGGGGTTTCCTTCGGCTTCGCTCAGGACAAGCTCCTCTACCTTCCCGATGCAATCAGGACACTCTACTATAGGCTATCAAATTATCAAGTGGGGCTGAGAGGACAGTAGGCAGAATTATTGAACTCATATTCAGCTTCACAATTTTCAGCTTGTTACACTTCCCTGACGTTAATTATGTTCGTACCCTGGGCAGTAACTATGTAGAAGTCAATAAATGAAGTGGAATTGGTAGAAAGGCCTTGAACGTTACCGAGTTCGTTTAATAGAGTACGTCAAGA
Source organism: uncultured Dehalococcoidales bacterium (assembly GCA_964499775.1). Classification (GTDB taxonomy): domain Bacteria; phylum Chloroflexota; class Dehalococcoidia; order Dehalococcoidales; family UBA2162; genus MGML01. Next base: position 1,040 of record CAZCMK010000004.1, read on the forward strand.
TAGCTATATTATGAACGGGTATCAAAGTCTCAGGTTGCCTTGTGAACCTAAGCGAGGATATGTTTATTTTGTTCGCCATCCGTATCAAACAACCTGTCAATATGCGCCATAATCAGCCTTTTATCCTCTTCACTGATTAACTCCGGTATAGCGGGATTTTTCTCGTTTTGTTTACTGGCTGCCTCAAAGAATTCGTCGATATTCGCAATTATCAGTCTCTTGTCTTTACTGCTGATAGGTTTATCTCCGGCAAACTCCTCTTCACTCTGCCCCTGCTCTGTCTCAAATAGCTCATCGAGATGCTTCATTATCGATGTCTTGTCTTTGTTGCTGATTGGTTTTGCTTCAGCACCAGACTCCGGAGACGCGACTTTTAATGCTTTTGAATACCGCCGCACTCTCATATATACATAGATACCAGCGCCAATCATGCCCGCCAGAGTCATTGCCCCCAGAGCCGCAAGAGCCCACTCAAAACCACCGGCTATCGCAGCACCGGAGGTAAGGGTTATAGTCATAAGTACAACTGTGCCAATCCATAATTTTCTATTCAGTATCTTCATTGTCCCGGCCTTCTTAACCTTCATGAACCCTCTTTACAGTAAATATTGTAAAGTGACAGGCATGAGGAAGGCATGAGGATATGAGGACAATATATAAGGATTTTATAAGGATTTTGAATCCCGTGAGAAAGTAGGTGGATAGCATTGCAGGTAGGTTATTAAAACGGCGGCCTCACCCCGGGGTATTATTCAAGCTTAACAAACCGATAACCTACACGCGGTTCGGTAAGAATGAACCGAGGCTTCGAGGGATTATCTTCTATTTTTCGTCTGAGTTGGGTGATGAACGTGCGAACATATTCTGATTCCTCCCCGTATTCCGGGCCCCAGACATTATGAAGTATCTCCCTGTGGGTCAGCACTTTGTCGCATTTGGAGACCAGATAAGCCAGCAGTTCGTACTCGGTCCGTGTGAGTTTGATAGCCTGACCCCTCAGCTTGGCCAGCCGCTTTGAGAGGTCGACTTCCAGTTCTCCGGCAGTAAATACGGGTACCTCGACGGTTGAGCCTGTAGAACGTCGCAGCGCAACCCTGATTCTGGCAAGCAGTTCTTCTATACTAAAAGGTTTGGTAACATAGTCGTCTGCGCCCTCATCCAGCGCTCTAACCTTATCTTTTTCACCCTCTCTTACACTCAGGATTATGATGGGCATATCAGCCCATTCCCTAATCCTGCGGCAGGCTTCTATACCATCCATCCGGGGCATATTTACATCGAGCACAATTATATCCGGGAGCACACGTCCCGCCATTTCCACGGTCTCGATGCCATCCTGGGCTAGATAAACCTCATAGCCCCGGGCTTCCAGGTTGGCACGAAGAAACATACGTATCTTCGGTTCATCGTCAGCGATTAGAATTTTAGTCTTTTTACTCATCCTTTTTAACCCTGTCCTTCACCGGATGGGGCTACAGGCAATCTGAAGTGGAAAGTGGAACCCTGACCGGTTTTACTCTCCGCCCATATCTGCCCTCCATGAGCTTGAATGATTGCCTGGCAGACCGCTAACCCCAGGCCGGTACCCCCGGGCTTTTGCCGACTCTGTCTCCCACGGTAGAACTTATCGAAAATCTTTTTTAGGTCTTCCGGGGGTATTCCCACGCCCTGATCGGACACACTCACCTCTACCATACCGTCTACGGTTCTGGACGTTACGGTTATACGGGTCCCTTCTTCAGAGTAAGCGGCGGCGTTCTCCAGGAGGTTTATCATTACCTGTTTCATCTGGTTGTAATCGGCATATATTTCCGGCAAATCAGGCTCCAGGTTAGCCTCGAAGACGTACTGCTTTTGCACCCATTTCTGCCTTTCCAGGACTTCATTGATGATATCCGTAATATAGCAACTTTCTTTCTCCGGTTTCCAGGCACCCGCCTCAAGTCGACTCATATTGAGTATATTTGTAACAAGACTGGCTAATCTGTCTGTCTCCTCGCTTATACCGGTTAATAGCATTTCACTGGTTTCATCGTCCAGTTTTATGTCTTTTTGCAGGAGACTGCTGACGATTCCTTTAATGGAGGTTAACGGTGACCGTAGCTCGTGCGAGACGTTAGATAAAAGGTCTGACTTTAGCTGGTTGAGCTCTATCAGCTCTGTCTCGACCTTTTTCCTCTGCGTGATGTTTCTGAATGTGGCAAGCTGACAAACCTCTCCGTCGGAATCGGTGAAGGGCGAGGCAATAACGTCATAAGTCCTGTCATCCGCGAATGTATATTCCCGTCTCTCTGTTGCCCCGTTTGTAATATTTTCCATTTTACAGACCTGGTCGCATGGTTCATCGAGACCGTGCAGGTATTCATAGCAGTAGTAGCCGACGCCCTCGCCGAACTCCCTTATCATGCTCGGATTCATAAAGCGTATCCTGTAATCCGGCCCGATAATGAGGACTCCGTCTTCCATCCTTTCCAGGATACCCAGTAATTTGTCTCTCTCTGTCTTTATCAGGACCTCGAGACGGCTGCGTCGTTCGGACTCGTTACGTACCATTCCGGTCAGCGCGCCAATTATACCGCTGACTATGGTAAAAAGGACCATCCTGAGTGAAGGGTCGGCGAAAGGAGACACAAGTAAAGCACGAGGCAGAAATACGAGAAAGACAGCAAATGCAGTAATCAACGCCCATTTTACCCTGAAGACATAGCCTGCATATATTATAGGAATGAGGAAAAAGAGACGATGTACATCGTGTACTCCGTAGAAGAAGTCCCAGCGCAAGGCTTCCCATCCGGCAAGGTCTACAATTTCCCCGAAATAATAGACCACGCTGTAATACACAAAGAAGAAGATAATTAACGTCCTGTGGAAGTCGCGTCTCCTGAAAACATCCGACAGTCTGCGGCTAAAATCAACCTCGCCCACTTTGGTTTCCTTGATTAATCAGGCTTACAACGTGAATGCCTTGCCATGATTCCTTTTACAGATATACAAACAGGTAGCAACCCGGTGACATCTGCCTTCAGCATAACTTCACCCCATCATGAAGTCAAGCGCCTTAAGTATGGGAAAATAGCAGTTCCCTATGGCTTGAACGATAGACGGAAGAGCCAAACGGAAACCGTTTCTATCCAGATGAGCAGCACCAGGTAGAAGAAACGTTGCAGCAGACCTGAAGCAGGCACGTAGGACTGCACAGCGAAGATTATCGATAGTATCAATCCCACAAACGAAGCGGCGATGGTGAACCAGGTAAAACCGAACCATGACGGTCTCTTATAGACACTTCCGGCAAACATCCACATACCTATCAATACCAAGATGCAGGAAGCGATAATGACCGCATTATGTACGATACCTTCCGAATTCAGCGGTGTATTACTTCCACCGGGAACATCTTGAAAGACACCGGCCAGAATCATACAGATTCCGTATAGCATCAGGGTTAACCAGGTTAATATAGCTTTAAATCCATGCCGTAGTCTCAGATACAAGGCGCAGGAGAAACCGATGACCAGCACACCATAGCTGATAAAGCCTGCATTCATCAGCTCTGGACTCTGGCTCCCCTGCTCACTTAACTTACTGACCGTATCGTTAATGTGGTTATAACCCGGGGTAACATACCCGGCAAGGAGAATGAAAAATATCATCGTGGGCGGTGCGAGTATTCCACACAAAGAAAGAATTCTCGACAGATAAACGTTGGTTGTGAGTGTGATTTTCATGGCGTTTTTAATCTCTATAATGACAATAGATTATAGACGGAAATTGTACCATCTGTGAAGTTCGCCCCCCCCTTGTCAATTTGACAAAAGGGCTTACTATAATGTATATTTTATGTAATTAGTTTTAGTAAGGTTATTACAGACTTTATATAATTATTTCAGATCAAGTAAGTATTGGGTGACCGGACTCAAATTAAAATCTTTGAAGAGGAGGTCACCTAATGAGTTTTCAGGACAAGTCTATCCAATGCTCCGATTGTGGAGCTACCTTCACTTTCAGCGTTGAGGAACAGGAATTTTTCCAGTCCAGGGGCTATACCAATGAGCCCAAGCGCTGTCCCGAATGCCGCCAGGCAAGGAAATCTGAACGTTACGGAAGCAGTAACTACGGCTACAAACGCCAGATGTTCCCCGTTGTATGTGCCGAATGTGGTAAAGAGACGGAAGTCCCCTTTCAACCACGCGGCGACAGGCCTGTTTACTGTAGCGATTGCTACCGTAAAGTCAGACCGAGTGTTTAGTACCGGAGTTTGATTTCGTGGTATACATGGGTTGGATATATCCGGCTCATGTATGCCACCGGCATCCTGTCAAGTACATCATCGTTTGTTAAGGAAACAGGAGGATAATATGGTTGGATTAAGCATATTAGGTGGCATACTCGTAGCTGGTGCCACGGCGCTCTTGATTTTTGGAATAAAATGGAGCAGGGAAAGCAAGGCAGAAATGCACGCAAGTGAAGCTAAAGTCGAAAATGAGAGAATTGAAGATATATATAAGATAGAATCGCGAAATTAAGTAGAAAAAGGAAAGAGGAAAAGCCCGTTTCGGTGCGAAACAAATCGCAGTACATGGAGGGCAACTTACTCTGCTTTCAGATAAGTTTTAAGACCGGATTATAAAATTAATAAGGAGTTTCAATATGAAAATCTATGTGGGTAACTTATCCTATGAGGTGACCGAACAAAACCTGCGGAAGGAATTCGAGGCTTTCGGAGGTGTGGACTCTGTAAGCATCGCAACAGACAGACAAAGTGGAAGACCGAGGGGGTTTGCCTTCGTTGAAATGTCATCGGTATCCGAAGGCCAAGCCGCAATAACCGGCCTGAATGGTAAATCAATGGATGAGCGGACTATTGTGGTTAATGAAGCCCGTCCTCGTACAGACAACAGAAGTGGCGGTTCCTATGGTGGCAGAAGGGATAGTGGCTACGGAAGAGGGAGACAGAAAAGATACTAGGATTCTATTAGTTTAGCTCTCGCCCTAAAAAAACAAAACATACTTATGACTCCGAAGACCTTTTAGCGACAGCGTTAGTGACAGAATGCTACTAACCCCAGTCATCAAGGAAGGACAAACGGCATGAATATTTATGTGGGGAACTTATCACTTAAGGTGACTGATGATGAGCTCCGGCAGGTATTCATAGTTTTCGGGGAAGTGACCTCAGTAAAAATGATGAATGATATGTATATCGGCAGCGGCCAACCCACTGGATATGGCTACGTCCAGATGGACTCGAAGTCTGAGGGCCAGGCAGCAATTATCGGCCTTCAAGGAAAAAGCATAAGAGGACGGTCGATTAAAGTAGTCGAAGCACTTCCTCTTTCCGATAACGTACATAACAAACCCAACCATAGCCAAAAGGGCAAACATTTAAGTTTAAAAACAAGACAGAGATGAAACGGAACGATTATTTTGACCAATATATCCGGAACACATTGTTCTATAAATTTATACAGGATTATTGATGAATTTCGAAAACTTGAATCTTCACCCAGGTATCACGACCGGTGTTCGTGAACTTGGATACACATAACTCACATCAATACAAATAAAATCAATTCCTCCGATACTGGAGGGTAAAGACCTCATCGGGCTGGCTCAGATAGGAACCTGCAAGGTGGAGGAAATATCCGCTTCAAAGTATTAATCGTAAGTACCTTGATACGTTTTTAATTAACGTTAGCTAGAAACTAATTCACGTGGTTTGTATTGTATATATAGGGATTTATAACTTGTACTAAACAAAAAAAGTGGAGCTGGAGGGGTTTCCTTCGACTTCGCTCAGGACAAGCTCCTCTACCTTCCCGATGCAATCGGGACGCTCTCAAGAGCTATTAAACTATTAAGTGGAGCTGGAGGGGTTCGAACCCTCTACCTCTTCAATGCCATTGAAGCGCTCTCCCAAATGAGCTACAGCCCCACCGAGGTTATATTATACTATTATGCGGCTACCTTCGCCACTCCGGTGCCGAAGGTGAGTTCATCGCCGGCAAGGTCGACGATGATAGTGTCACCCTCGTTGAACTCCCCTTTAAGCACTCTGGTCGAAAGCGGGTTCTCCACGTAACGCTCCACAGCCCGCCTCAAGGGTCGCGCCCCGTATACCGGGTCGAATCCTGCTTTAGCCAGCCATGACTTTGCAGCGTCGGTTATTTCCAGCGTCAGCTTGCGTTCGGCCATACGCTCTTCCAGTTCTTTGACCATGAGGTCGACGATACTCCTTAGCTGCTCTTCGGTAAGCTCATGAAACACCAGAATGTCATCCAACCTGTTGAGAAATTCGGGACGGAAGGTCTTCCTGACCTCCGCCATTACCTTTTCCTTCATGTCTTCATAGCTCTGCTTCTGTGCTTTATCGGAATCTTTCTTAGGGGCAAAGCCCAGAGATGATTCGCGCTTGATGAGCTCAACACCGGCGTTTGAGGTCATGATGATTACGGTGTTCTTGAAATCCACTGTCCTCCCATGACCATCGGTCAACCGTCCGTCATCAAGAAGCTGTAGCAGGCTGTTAAAGACCTCCGGATGCGCCTTCTCAATCTCGTCTAGCAGGATTACCCGGTAAGGACGACGTCTTATCGCTTCGGTAAGCTGCCCGCCCTCTTCATAACCGATATACCCCGGGGGTGCGCCGATTAACCGGGATACGGTATGCCTTTCCTGGTACTCGGACATGTCCAGGCGAACCATGGCGTTCTCGTCATCGAACAGGAACCGGGCGAGAGCCCGGACAAGCTCGGTCTTACCGACCCCGGTAGGACCGAGGAACATAAAGCTGCCGATAGGCCGTTTCGGGTCCTTGAGTCCCGCTCTGCTTCTGCGTATAGCCTCACTGATAGCGGTAACCGCCTCTTCCTGGTTAATCAACCTCTCGTGAATCCTGTCTTCCATGTGGAGCAGTTTCTCAGCCTCGCCTTCGAGCATCTGGGATACAGGGATACCCGTCCAGCTGGAAATCAGCCTGGCGATATTCTCCTCGTTCACCGTCTCATCTATCTTTTCCTGCTCCAGCCAGGCATTCTTGGCATGGTTGTATTCCTCTTCCAGCTTCATCCTCTCTGTTTTTAACTGGGCGGCATTTTCATATTCCTGTCTCTGAGAAGCAGCTTCTTCTTCATTGGTCAGTTGTTTCAGTTGCTGCTCCAGAGACTTAACCTCGGGTGGTGCGCTCTCGGTATCGATACGCAGCTTGCTTGCCGCCTCATCGATAAGGTCGATTGCCTTATCCGGCAGTTGCCGGTCAGATATGTAACGCTGACTAAGGCGGGCTGCCGCCTCCAGCGCCTCGTCACTGATTTTTATCTTATGATGGGCTTCGTACCTGGGACGGAGTCCGTGAAGCATCTCGATGGTAGCCTCGACCGTCGGCTCACCGAGGTATAAAGGCTGGAGACGCCTCTCAAGAGCTTTGTCCTTCTCGATAAATTTACGGTATTCGTCGATTGTGGTAGCGCCAACGCACTGAAGCTCGCCATGAGCCAGCGCCGGTTTAAGCATATTACTGGCATCTATAGCGCCTTCCGCGGCTCCGGCACCCACCATGGTATGTATCTCGTCGATAAAAAGTATAACCTCGCCCTGAGCTTCCCGTACCTCATCCATAACCGCTTTCAGCCGCTCCTCGAATTCACCGCGGAACTTACTTCCCGCCACCAGACTCCCCATATCCAGAGCTATAACCCTGCGTCCCTTGAGGGAGTCCGGCACATCGTCGGCGGCTATTTTCTGGGCAAGACCTTCGGCGATAGCGGTCTTACCCACTCCGGCATCGCCAACTATAACCGGGTTATTCTTCGTCCGCCGGGTAAGAATCTGCATCACCCGCTTGATTTCGTCCTCCCTGCCGATTACCGGGTCGAGCTTACCTTGTCTCGCCATCTCGGTAAGGTCACGCCCGTATTTTTCCAGAGAGCGGTACTTGCTCTCCGCGCGGGCATCGGTTATACGGTGACCTCCACGTATCTTCTCCAGCGCCTTGTAGACCTTCTCCTGGTCGACGCCGGCATTCTTCAGAATCCGGGAGGCATCACCCTTCTCATCCAGATTGATGGCAATAAACAGGTGTTCGGTGCCGATATACTCATCCCTGAGCCGGTTCGCTTCAGCGTCGGCTTTCTGGAAAAGCTCGCCTACTCTGGGCGTAGCGTAAATCTGACCAGTCTGATATGCCACTTTAGGCATTCTCTCCAGGATACCTTCTACCTGCCGTTTGATATTATCGCTGTTAATACCCAAATCACGTAATATCTCTCCTACCAGCCCACTCTCCTGCTGAAGAAGTGCCAGTAGTATGTGTTCTACATCCCACTGGTTATGTCTATATTGTTGAACAAGCTGCTGGGAAAGTGCCATTGCTTCCTGCGCTTGCTCTGTAAATCTCTCCTGTCTCACTGTGCTGCCACCTCCACATCACTGTTTTCTCCGAATTTTCGATTGAGAAATTCCTCTACCTGTCGTTGTACTTCGGGATAATCCCAGTTGTAATCGTGTCCGGGAACATTTATACAATAGGTAAATTTGATATTCTTTCCCTGTATTTTGTACTTGGACCATCTGAACGGAGCGGAAACATACGTTTTAACTATGACCGGCACATTCCACTCCAGCAGAGAATCGGGCATCAGGCCGTTACTATCAAGAGCCAGAGTGTTATCGGTGATAACCCGCTTGGACTTATACGGGAAGGGTGTTCCCAGCTCTATACTGAAGACCCGGTCATCACCGTTCAGGTATTGCGATACGGCATTACTGAAAGCCGCTCCCTGACTTACTCCTATCATCACTATTCTAAGTTTACTGAAGTGCTGGGTTAAAAACCTTACCTCAGCCGCCATAATTTTGGCTTTGTTGGCGAAAAACCGGTACTGTTCCCTGATATCTCCCGTTATCGCCTGCCAGCCTTTATTGGTACGGAAGTACTGAACCAGCACGCCTGAATATCCCAGCTTTTTTATGGTCGTATTCACTCCCTCGACAATGCTTCTTTCCCACTGCAGAAGGTTTTCAATATGCGTGGTACCCCATCCCCCCGGATTATGAATCAGTAAAAAGTCCTTGTCCTGAGCCTTTTCATACATATCCAGAAGCCGGCTGGTAAAACCGTTAATCACTTTGGTATCGTTGCTAAAAAGATCTTGCGACAGTATACCTACTTCTTCTTCTACGGTCATGTGCTTTGCCATTTTATCCACCAATCCAATTCAACAGGACAGTCAGTCCGTAATAGCCGGCATAGGCTATAACTAAATACCTTACCGTCTTTCCTGCCCAGCTAATCAGGAAAAACTTTATCAAACCCATCCTGAGAGAACCGGCCGCAAGACCGGCAAAGTAAAACGGGCTTATTATCATTGCAGATGTTATAAAGAGTACCCAGTAACCTCCCTTCCCTCCAATCCACTTTGCCATACGAGCGTACAGGGCTTCACCTCTGATCCAGAACTGGGACGAGACAGGTCTAACCGGGTCATAATGTCGTCCCGGCTGATGTTCATATTCCTCCTCCCTGGCTCGAAATCTCGACCATATCGTCTCTACTCCCGCTCCCGTAAGATACACGGTAATTCCACCGATTGCTCCTCCCAGTCCCGCCGTCAGCCCTACGAATGCCGGATGCAACACGCCTCCGAGGGTGAATACCATCAGCAGCGTAGGGGCAGGAATAATGCTTACTCCACATAAAACCCCAACAAGAAAAACACCGATATATCCATAGCCACCGATACTCTGTATTTGCTCACGATACACAATGGCAGCGGCAAGAAGCCCCACCGTGAATAAAAACCCCAGAGAAGTTATCAGGTAAACGCGCCAGTTCCGTTTTGGCTTTTCTCGCACGACTCGCGCTCTCTCCAAAGGTCACCCCTTAAGCTTTTATTTTTACAAACCTGAAGAATTTATCATCCTTCTCGGTTAATGAGAACAGGTCGACCGTATATTCCAGGGCTTTCTCACCCATACCGTCATATATCGCCAGAGACCCGTCTCTCTTTAGCACCCTGTGCAACTCCTCCAACACCGCCCTTCTCTCTTTTATTTCATGTAAAACATCACACAGCCAGACTACATCTATGGACTCGTCAGGTAAATTCGTGTCATTATTCGAGAGTATCGTTTCCACGTTTTTAAGCCCTACTTTTTCCGTCCTCCGTTCAACTATCTCCAGCTGGTGGGGAAAGTAGTCCAGTGCATATACCTTACCATTATCACTTACCTTTTTTGCCGCCGGAATGGTAAAATCACCGGTGCCGCAGCCGAAGTCCAGAAAGGTCTGACCCTCCTGCAGCAGGTTACAGTCCTCCCATTTCCGCAGGATACCCCTTGCCGAAAAATTCCTCCAGAAGGGCCACCAGTAGACCCATATAGCATAATGAGCCCTGTATACCGGGTTCATCTTTTCTTCAAGAAAACGCTCTATATCAAACAAATTCCTCTTCCCCTGGTCTTGTTTTTCAGTCTTTAGTAACTCCGGCAGACCGAATTCTACTTGTTTCTTCGTCTCAGGCGGTGGACCTCGGATTCCAGTCCTTTAACACGCTCCTGCAGCTCGGTCATCCGCCGCGCCATACGCAGGATGACTTCGGCTCCTGCCATATTGATACCCAGGTCTTCCATAAGCGTCTTTACCTGTCTCAGCTCGGCTATATCTCTATCCGAATACAGGCGAATATTGCCCTGTGACCGGGATGGCTCTATTATGCCAATCTTTTCATAGTAACGCAAGGTATAAGTACGCACGCCGAGCATTCTGGCAGCAACACTAATCACATAACGCGGTTCTTCTTCCATCGGACTCATACATCACCTCTCAACTTAGTCATTCGGACGGAGCTCATTCAGTTTCTCGAACAGTTTCTTTTCTTCCGCCGTCAGCTTCGCCGGCAGGACCACCTTTACTTTCGCTATCAGGTCACCGGTAGTACTCTTGCCCAGACGGGGCATCCCCTGTCCGGCCAGCTTGAATTCACGACCATTCTGAGTCTCTTGAGGTATCTTAAGAGCGAGCTTTCCTTTCAGGGTTTGTACCTGGACTTCGCCGCCGAGAACAGCCGTTGTTAGCGGTACAGACACTTCGGTATACAGATTATCGCCTTTCCGCTCGAAGGTACGGTGTGGTTTCACCGATGTAATAAGGTAAAGGTCGCCGTTACTGCCGCCGGCATAACCGGGCTCTCCTTTACCTGCAATACGCACCCGGGAGCCGTTTTGCACTCCGGGAGGGATTTTAACTTCAATCCTCTTTGTACCGGCTACCGTACCCGAGCCCATGCAGACCGAGCACAGGGCATTCTGAATCCGACCGGTACCACCGCAGCTCGGACAGGCATCGCGGCTCTCCATACTCAAGATACGGTTAGCCCCTCTATATGCCTCTTCGAGGGTAACGTCAATCGGATACTCTATATCACGTCCGCGTCTCGACCTCGTTCTACGGCTGAAAGTACCCGTCCTGCTTCCGCCGAATATTCCTCCGAACAGGCTTTCTAAATCACTCTCGTCAAACTGAAAGCTCTGGGAGCCGCCCTGACCGAAATCCCGGTATACGTTCTGCCTGCCACCGGTACCGGCAAACTGGTCGGCATACTGCCACTGGTCACCGTACCGGTCGTATTTCTGTCTTTTTTCTTTATCGGACAGGACTTCGTAGGCTTCATTTATCTCTTTGAATTTCTTATCGGCTTCCTTGTCACCTGGATTAACATCAGGGTGATGCTTGCGAGCCAGTCGCCTGTACGCCTGTTTTATGTCACGCTCGCTGGCATCGCGCTTAACACCCAGAACGCTATAGTAATCCTTACCTGCCATACTACACCTTAATAACATAATACCTGAAACCGAAACATATGTCAATGAATTTTATCAGGTTTCTTAATAATCGATTATTAACTTTCGCATGCTAAAAAGGAGAAGATTTTATGTAGAGGTGGCTCAATCCCGTCTCATTTACTCCCCTCTCCAAACAGGATAGCCT